>NZ_JBAGKC010000013.1:0-175642 GCF_037034245.1 Streptomyces sp. CA2R106 | reverse complement strand
GAGGATTCCCGAGTTCACCCTCCAGGACCCCTCCACGGTGGCCTGGGGCGGCACCCAGGCCCGCGGCCCGAAGACCCTCCCCCTGCGGATCGGCTAGGACGCTGCGCCGGACATCCAGCAGCAAACCCGAACTCAACATGGCATGGAGTCAGGACCGGTTCAGCATCGGGCAGTGGCTCCGGCAGAACAAAGTGCCTCTCTACCAGCAGATGAGGCCGCTGCTCGACGCCTACGCCGAGCAGCTCAGCCGCGGCATCGACATGGAGAACTCAAACGGCCAGCTCACACGCTCACTGGCCAAATGAAGCGCTCAGACACACCCGTGACTTCGCCGTCGAGGTCGGGGCAGGTCAGAAGTCCAGCTCGATGTAGTCGATGTCGGTGAACTCCACCTCCAAGCCCTCGGCGCGGCGGCCGCGGTCCTTGAAGTAGATCTCCTGAAGGCCTTCGGCGGCGATGCGCCGGAGCTGCTCCTCGGTCGCGCCGGCGACCTGCGCGTCGAACAGGCGGGCGGCGTAGGCGGGAGGCAGGTGCTGGGTGATACGGCGCATCCGGGAGTCGTCGGTGCTGCCGGGCGCGGCGGTGTAGCCGAAGCGGGCGCGGGTCTCGATCACGATCCCCCCACGGGAGGCGGCATGCTTCTTCGCGCGCCGCCGGACACGGGGCTGCCACTCGCGCCGCACCTCGCGCTCCAGACGGGCCGCCAGGTCCTTGCGGGGACGGCGCAGGGTGCCCTTGACATAGCGCTCCACCGTGCGCTGGGTGGTCCCCAGGCGGGCCGCGACGGCCGCCGTGGAACCCTTCTCCACCTTGACCAGGAAACGCATCCGGGCCTGCGCGGTCTTCGGGATGGGGCGGGTCGCGGTATTCGCCGCCGCGCGCTGGAGTGCGTCGTCGATCTCCCCCACGGTCACGCTCCTCGCCGGACGGTACAGGCATCCCGAGCGGCGCCGCCGTACGCCCCGACACCACAACCGGCGAGGCCGGGGCCGACACCGGGGCCGACACCGGGGCCGGTCAGGCGCATGCGCATGCTCAGGTGCTCGCGATACCGGATGCTGCGGCGCTGGTCGCCCACGCCTACTCGCCCCCGTCCACGGCATCCTGTAGGTTCGCGCCGCCAGTGTCATGACGGACCGCGGTGACCTGCTGCTTGTGATGCTGTCTCATCAGATGTCCCGCGGCTTCCGTCTCAGTTCGGTGGATTTTCCTCACGCGGCTTCGCCTTGCTGGGCTTCGTCGGGCTTCCAGGTCTGGTCGAACCAGGTGATGAAGTTCTTCACGGTCCCGATGCGGGCGATTCTCTCGTGGATGGCGCGCTGGTCGTGGCCGGGGAGGAAGTCGCCTCGGCTGATGGGTTTGCCACATCCGCAGTTGCACTCGCGGTTGCCCAGGGGGGAGTCGAAGTAGGTGATGGGGTTCTGCTGAGCGCCATTTGGGGCCGGCTTGCCGACGTAGTGGTCATGGACGGGGTGCCCGGGGCCGAGGATGCGGCCTTCGAAGGCCCGTCGCCCGCCAGGGACGTCGACGATCTGCTCGATCTCCATGGCCTGCCGGATGGTCCCGCCGCCGTTGACGACCGCGAACCGCTCTCGTTCGACGCGTGATCCGGGCATGACCCAGACGCCGCGGGCGATGTCGTGGAGTTGCTGGTCGGTCAGCCCGTCGCTCCAGCCGATCTGCGAGCGCTGGAGGGGGTCGCTGTTCGGGTCCACGTTCTTCTGCCTGCCGAGGGTGATCTGAATCATCGCGCCTCCCTGCGAGGCCGCCTCGGGGTGGGTTGGAGATGCCGAGGCGGCCTGCTCAGGATAGACCAGCCATCCCCGTTATAACGGGGTATTGCTGGCTTGAGATTCAGGGACCAACCCGTTCTTCCCCGGGCGGCGGCCGGGCAGGTCGTGCCGTCGGCCCAGGTAGCTGATCATTCCGAGGGAGAAGCCGGTCTGCTCTGCGAGTTCGCGGCAGGTGCGTCCGGCAGCGCGTTGGTCGCGGAGCCAGTCGAGATCGGATCCTCCGAGCTCATCCACCTCAGCCTCGCCGAGATCAGACGCCTGATCCACCGCGTCACCAACCGCCGGCCCACACCCGTCGAGCACGTCTTGCACTGGTCGATCTGGCGCCGGAGACGACAACACCAAGCCCGCACCAGCCACTACAAACGACGAGGCGTTACTCCACTCCCAGCAAAGCCGAGTTTCGTGCCCACAGGTGATGGAACGGGGAAATCGGAGAGAGGGAGACCAGCACGCAGCGGACCGCCTGGGCATCTCAGCCTCGCGTCATAAGTGCTATTCAGAGGTCATCGTTCGCGAGAACATGACGCGGATTCTGAGTACCTACACGTCGCCGTCCTTGATGTGGCGGGCGGGGTTGTGCTGGGCCTCCATCAACTCCACCGCCCAGAACAGCGGCTGCGTCCCCTCGTGCTTGACCATGCCCGGCGAGACCCCGAGCCGGAACGTGCCCGCAGCGGGCTTGCCCGCCGCGTCGTAGGGCAGGACATCCAGCGGCGAAGGACCCGACGAGGGGTAGACGACGCAGTCCGACAGCAGCGCCACCGGCAGCAGCGCATCCTCACCGAACACCACGGAGCCGCTCGGGGCGGGGCCGGACTGCGTGGCGAGCGCGGTTCTGACCAGCTTGCGGTGCATGTTCACCCGCGCCGCCGAGATCACCGCGGCACGGATGTCCGGGCGCCACGTCGCACGCTCCAGCGCCGGCCACCGCTCACCAGGGCGGTACCTCGCACCCTGCGGGCGTTCACGCAGCTTCCCGATGCCGCCCTTCACCGTCGACTTGATCGCGGACAACACCGCCACCAGGCCCGGATCACCCGCCTTGTGGCCGGCCATCGCGTCCAGGAACTGCTGCGGCGCCAAGTCGGAGGTCACCCCGAGATCGGCCATCGTCGCCTTGTACGCCTCGGCCAGACGCTTGTACCAGGGGTCCAGATACGGGCCCGCCTCCCGCCGTAGGTACGCCTCGACCGGACGCACCTCCACCGGCAGCCCGAACTGGCTGATCAGCTCGGCCGCGTACGCCACCGTCGGAGTGGCATACCAGGCCGGGCCCTCCGGCCGACGGCCGTGCGGCGTGAACGGGCTGGGCAGGCGGGGATCGATCTCGATCCCGGACAGGTCCACCAGCCACGACCCGGGCACCTGCTTGTCGAACCGCGGCGCCCTCACATGCTCCGGCCCGCTCAGCCCGACCACCAGACGGTTCCCGGCCGCGAGGAACGCGGTGTTCACATCGACACCGACGACGTGCTGCCTCGCGCACTCCGCGTCGGTGAGCAGTCCCGTGTCGCGGACCCAGTCGAACGCCTCCTCGTCGAGCACCTCCTCAGGAGTCCGCTCATGGTGACGGGCGAACAACGCGCTGACGACGGGGTGTTCGTCGGGCGCCTCCGGCGGCGCCGGGTCGACCGCCGCAGTGAGCGAACCGGGCACCGGCCCGGACACCCACGTACCGGTACTGCCGTCCTCCACCGCCCGCGTCGGCGGCCGCAACGCCGTCATCAGCTCCAGCCCCGCCACCGCAGTGGAGCCGCGCGGAGTCAGCACGCGGGCGGCGTAGACGGACAGCACCCGCGCGAGTTCCGCCGGCGGCAGATCGCCCGCGCTCCCCCAGGCACGCGTATCCAGCGCGCCCCACGGCAGCACGGCGAGTTGCACGCACTGCCGCTGCTGCCCCAGCGCCGGGCGGTAGACCCGAGCCCACGGCCCGAAGCCCCGCCTGGTCAGCTGCCACTTCGCCCGGGCGATCTGCCGGACGACCTTGTGGTCCTCCGGCAGCCGCATCGCCCGCCGGTCCGCCAGGTGGTCCGGCAACCCCAACCGCTCGGCAGCCGCCGCGGTGAGCACGATCAGTGGGTCGAAGTCCTTTCCCGACCGGTGCAGCCGCCCTGCCCCGAGTCGGGCGTCGGCGAGGGTCCAGGCCACCAGCTCCGGCACAGTGGCGGCCGGGCACTCCAGCACCAGGCCGCCCGCGCAGTACAGGGAGCCGTCACCGTCCAACACACCGAGCGGACCATGCGCGAACCGCGCATCCCCCGGGCCCGGCGGAAGAGAAGCAGGGGCAGGGGCGGGAGCGGGAGCAGGAGCGGCAACGGGCTCCGACACGCCGCCCACAGCCAACGCCGACGCCACCGGGGCCGGGGTCTCCTGGGGCTCCGGGGTCTCCGGAGTGACGGGCGGTCCGGCGGGTGTCACCGGCGCCGCCGCAGGCACCGGCCGATCCCCCGGGGCCGGGGCGGGGAAACGCTGCGCGAGACCTTCCAGGAGCCGGGCGTAGGCGGCGCGCTGCGGCGGCCGCGGCTCACGCTGCCCCGCCTCCCAGCTACCGACCGCCTCACGACGGGTGCCCAGCGCGTGAGCGACCTGGGCCTGGCTCAGGCCCGCGGCTTCGCGTAGCCGCCTGCGCTCCACCGGAGACGGCAACTCATCGGCAGGCACCTGCTCCAGCAACGCGTCGACCGCTCCGAACAGCTCGTTTTCCGTGGGCACAAGCTCACCTCCACCCGCACCCTACTCCACGTCACACATCCAATCGCTCTTCAACCACGCACCGGCGGTCAAGTTTTCAGGTCCCCGTCGACGGCTCGCGGCGCCGCCTGCCCAACCGCTTCGCGCCGGGCACAGGGCGCCAGGCCACAGCCGTACCGGCAACCGGCAACCGGCGGCGGGAACCGGACGCGGCCGGTGGATGTCGTTCACTGCATCCACCGTGCCGATCGAAGCGAGGGACAGATGAGGCAAGGACGTGTGACGAGATACCTGGCCGCCGCCGCGTTGGTGCTCATCGCGCTGCCGGCCGCCGCGGGGTGCGCCAGCGAAAAGCGTGGTACGGGAGACTCGCCCGTGGCCAACCACCGCGGTGAGGACAGCCCCGCGAACGTCACCAACTTCCCCGACCAGTTCGCCAACATCGCCACCAAGTGCGTTGCCGGCGCACCCGGGTTCCGCGCGTTCGTCACCACCCGCGACGCCGCACCGGTCATCATGGCCGACCCCACCTGCAAGGGCTGAACGGCACACCCGCTCTCGCCGCCGGGCACCTCCCGCACGCTATCCGGCGTCCGCCCCCGTAGGACGGTCCGGGGAGGCGTCCCCCACGGCCGGGCCCGGGGCCGGATGCCGCGCAGCAGGGGCGGCCCCTTCCACCGCAGCCGCCGTCAGGACGGGGAGCGTGGACGGGTCGAACGGGGGCGCCTGGCCGGCGGGCGGGGCGGAGACGGTGACGCCCCGGGCCCGGGCCGTGGCGGTGAAGCTCTCCACCACTCCGGGGCTCGCCAGCAGGATAGCGGTCGGGTAGAGACTCGCCGACAGGGAGCGGCTCCGACCGAAACGGCCCCGGTGGACGATCTCGCCCGGCACCAGCACCTCCGCGAAGGCCCCGCCGCCGCGCTGCACCTGGGACATCACCAGGCCGGTCAGCGCCTCCGCGGCGCGGCCGAGCACCCACTCGCGGCCCGGCACACCCCACAGCGCGCCGCGGATGCCGTCCAGCGCCGTGTCGATGAACTCCCGTGTCAGCAGGCGGTATCCGTCCACCATCCGGATCTCGGTGACCTTCTCCCATGGCACGCTCTCACCGTCGAAACCCACGCTCTGCGGAGCGAGATGGATCGCGCCCAGCCGGTCCAGCAACCGCAGCGGCCGGGCCACCGCCGACGGGACCCGCGGGTGCGCCCCCAGCAGCCGGCTCAGCGAGATCTCCCACGGCTGCGTGACCGGCGCCTGCGGCGTTCCGAGCCGGGCCACCGCGTCCATCACCCAGTCACCGCCCGCCGCGGCCTGCGCGCGAGCCGCGTCCGCGGTCGAGGCGGCCTGCGTCCTGACCGTGGCAGCCGCCGCCACCGCCTGCGTCCTGCCGGTTCCGGCCGCGGCACGCCCGGCAGCGAGCGAACGGCCCGCGGCCCCCCGGCCCGCGGCAAGCACACGGGTAGCGGCACTGCGCGCGGAGGCAACGGGCGCCGGGGCGGGGGGCAGGGGCCGGTGCCGAAACCGGGACCGGGGCGGGAGCAGGCGGAGCGGCCTCGTCCCCGGCGGCAGGCCCCGCCGCGCCCTCCACGCCGGCGGCACGGTCGGGCCCAGCGCCCGACCCAGCGTCGGAACCACGGCCGGACCCGGCGCCCGACCCAGCCTCGGAACCGGTGCCGGTTCCGGGAACCTCGCCCGGCACGGGCCCCGCCGCCGCGCCGTTCACCCGACTCGTCACCGCGCTGCCAATGCCGCGCACCCGGTCACGTAGTGCCATGTCCCCTCCCGTGGGCCCCCACCCGCACCACGCACACGCGCGGCACACACCGCACATCACCCTAAACGCCCCCACCGCACCGGCCGACACGGACAACGGCTCCGGGGCCGGTGGCGGAGAGCGATGGGGGCAGGGCTCAAACCGCCGCGAGTCGGCGGGGGCCGGCGCGTCTCCGCTGCCCGCGGCAGTAACGTGTGGGCCTGTGAACGACAGCGCGACCGAGGTCGACGAACTCCTCTTGCGCCGGCTGCTGCGCGAGCAGCATCCGGACCTCGCCGGGCTGCCCCTGCGGGAGGTGGCCGGCGGCTGGGGCAACCAGATGTGGCGCCTCGGGGAGGAGTTGGCGATCCGGGTGCAGCGGATGGACGCCGGCCCCGACCTCCAGCTCAAGGAACGCCGCTGGCTACCCGCCCTCGCCCCGCGCCTGCCGCTTCCGGTCCCCGTACCGGTACGCGACGGCGCGCCGACCGAGCACTTCGCCAAGATCTGGACCGTCATGACCTGGGTCGCGGGCACGCCACTCGACCACGGCGCCCTCACCCGCACCGAGCACGCGGCCGGCGCACTCGCCGCCTTCCTCGCCGCGCTGCACGACGAAGCGCCCGCCGACGCACCCCGTGCCTCGGACTTCGGCGCGCACCCCAGGGACTGCACCGCCGGCTTCGACAACTTCCTGCACGCCGTGGACCTCGGCCACCTCGCCGACGCCGAGGACCGCATCCGGGCCGTGTGGGACGACGCGGTCACCGCTCCCCCGTGGCAGGGACCACCCGTGTGGGTGCACGGCGACCTCCACCCCGCCAACGTCGTGACCGCCGAGGGCACCCTGACCGGCGTCATCGACTTCGGCGCCCTGCACGCCGGCGACCCGGCATGGGACCTCGCGGCCGCATGGGTCCTGCTGCCCCCAGGCGGCGCCCCGCACTTCTTCGCCGCCTACCCGCCCATCGATGAGGCCACCATGCGACGCGCGCGCGGGCTCGCCGCCATGAAGGGCCTCTTCCTCCTCCTCATGGGCCAGAACGGAGACCGCGGCCTCCCCGGCGGCAAACCCCACTGGGCCCCCGCGGGCCGCGCCGCACTCACACGTGTTCTCCAGGACACACCCGGGTGCTGAACACCTGGGCGGGGGCTGCGACTCACACCTTCCAGCGGCCGGGTCCGCCCGCGGCGGGCCGGTAGCGCACGAGACGGCCGTTACGCAGACAGGCGCGCAGGTGGGCGGCAGTGAGGGGCGCGCGAGGTTCGAGGCGGCGGACGGTGCCCCCACCGGACACGGGTAACGCTGCCACCGGCCCGTTCGGCCCCCGCGCCAAGGGAGCACGCACGGCCGCCGAGACCGACGGCGTGCCGCACCTCCACCGCCAGCGCAGCACGTTCAGCATGGACGACGACGGCGGACTCGATGCCGCCCGCGCGGTCCACGGCGTCAAGTCGCCCGTCCGGAAACGCGATTCGGCCGCGGTAGGCGGCCTCGGCGGGCCCGTCGAGCACCGGATCGGCAGCCGGGGCAACCGGGCGAGCGGCCGGGAGCGGGTACCACCAGGCCGCCCCGCGATCGGGCGGCGCAACGCTCAGGCGGCTTGCAGCGGCCGCCCAAAGGACCTGCGCAGGCTGCCGGGCGCGGCCAGCGGCAGCATCGCGGCCAGCATCCTGCCCTTGACGGTGGCCGGCCGCCGGACGAGTTCGACGTCCACGCGGGTGCCGGCGCCCTCGGGGGTAAGGGTGAAGGTCCAGCCGCCGCCGGCGCCGAAGAGCTTGGAGTCGAGCGTGGTGACGGTGACGGTGTCGCCGCCGGGCTGCCAGTCGTAGCGGGCCCGCTCCCACGCCGCGGAGGTGCCTTCGGTGACCTCGGCCCAGTTCTCGCCGCGGTCGTGGACGACGAAGTGCTCGGCGTCGATGGTGGGCCACGCGGCGGGGCGGTCGGGGCCGAAGTCCGTCAGGACGCCGAGGACGGCGGACGGGCTGAGCGTGGAGACTAGGTGGAACCGGACGACGGCCATGGCGGGATTTCCTTCACCCAAGAAGTAACTGCTCTGACAGGTGACGATCCTGTCATTCGCATGCGTTACCAGTCAAGTCGGTGACGTATAGAGTAGGTGTTCCGGCGTGGCCGCCGCACGCACCGTCAACTGACTGACGCGGCCCGCGGCGCCGCCCGCCACACACCGGCCGCACGGACGGCCATCGCACTCACGGGACACAGAGGTCGCACATGATCGACAGGCGTACTTTCGGCAAGGCGTTCGGGCTCGGCACGGGCGCGGCGGCCGTGACCCTGGCGGGCCTGCCGGGCACCGCGCACGCCGCGGGCGGCACCGGCCACGGCGCGGGGCACACCGCCGCCCCCACCGTGCCCCCGATCACCCCCGGCACCCACACCACCTTCCCCGCGCTCCAGCAGGTCAAGGCGGGCCTGCTGGACGTCGGCTACGCCGAACTCGGCCCCTCCCACGGCCCGGTGGTGGTGCTGCTGCACGGCTGGCCGTACGACATCCACAGCTACGTCGACGTCGCACCGGCCCTGGCCGCTCTCGGCTACCGGGTCCTCGTGCCCTACCTGCGCGGCCACGGCACCACCACGTTCCTGTCCGGCCGCACCCCCCGCACCGCCGAGCAGTCCGCGGTGGCGCTGGACGTCCTGGCGTTCATGGACGCCCTGCGCATCGACCAAGCCGTCCTCGCCGGGTTCGACTGGGGCTCACGCACCGCCGACATCATCGCCGCCCTGTGGCCCGAGCGCGTCAAGGCGCTGGTGTCCACCAGCGGTTACGTCATCACCGACGTCGAGGCGCAGAAGACTCCGGCCGCGGCCGCCGTCGAGCACAACTGGTGGTACCAGTGGTACTTCTCGACCGACCGGGGCAAGCAGGCCCTGGAGGACCCGGAGCAGTGCAAGGCGCTGTGCCGCCTGGTCTGGCAGATCGTCTCCCCGAACTGGGCGTTCGACGACGCCACCTTCGAGCGGACCGCGCAGGCGTTCACCAACCCCGACTACGCCGCCATCGTGCTGTTCAACTACCGCTGGCGGATCGGGCTGCTGGAGACCGGCGCCCGCTACGCCCCCTACGAGAAGCAGCTCGCCGCCGCGCCGAAGATCGGCGTGCCGACCGTCACCCTCGACCCGGCGCTGGACCCCTTCACCCCGGCGGGCGACGGCGCTAACTACCGCCAGTACTTCACCGGCCCCTACGACCACCGCACCATCCAGAACATCGGGCACAACCTCCCGCAGGAGGCGCCCGCGGTCTTCGCCCAGGCGGTCGTGGACGCCGACCACCTCTGAGAAGGCCCCGGCGGCGGGAGTCGGCTGGGACTCCCGCTGCCGGTCCCCCCGCGGGAGAGCGTCGACGGCTTTCGCCGGGCCGGCCCGCAGGTGCGGCGCCCGGTCCGGTCCGCCGACGGCGAAGGCGAACGCGAACGCGAAGGCGAAGGCGACAACGGGCAGTTCGCGGCTGGAGACGGCGTCGCGCCGGGGAAGGAGATGCCGCCGCCCCGGCTCGCGCTCCGGGGCCGCCTCGGGCGGTGGACGCGGGCGCAGTGGTGCCTCACCGCGGGCGGCTGCGCTGCTTTGCGGCCCCCGGGTGTGGCGCAGCCGGATGCCGTGGGCGGGTCGGCGACGGGCACGTTCGAAGGGAAAGGCGGCCGGGTGGGTCGCGGCGCGCTCGTGCAGGGTGTCGGCCTCGGCGGGATCGGTGGCGGCCATGGCCGGCCGCGGACTGACTCAGGTCACCCGGCCCGTTCGCCTCCCGCGTCGCTCCGGCGGGTACGGAGCCGACCGGACCGGACGGGGACGGCTTCCTCGCCGGGGTGCTCGACGGCCGGGGCCCGGCGTCCGCCTGACGGGAGGCGCGGGTGCCCGCGGGCGGAGACGTCCCGGCCCGCGCCGGTGGGGCGCGGGCCGGGACGTCCGGTGGGGCGGGGGTCTTCCTGGGGTGGTGGAGGTCGCCGGCTGCGCGGTCAGTGCCGGTGGGACGGGTCGACGCAGTGGAAGCTGCCGGCGGTGGCCGGGTCGCTGTGGCCGTCGTAGCGGCTGACCTGGGGATAGGTGCACAGGTTGCGGGTGACGGACTGCCCGGCGGCGTTGGTGAGGGTGGCGGGCAGGGACTTGGGCGCCTTGCCGTGCTCGACCCAGGCGGTCACCGCGGCGAGGCCGTCGGTGGTGCCGTCGATGCCGTTGAGTCCGCAGTGGCTGGTGCCGGGTGCGAGGAAGAGGCGGTAGAAGTCGCCGGTCTTCGCCGCGCCGCCGGTCTTGTGCTGGACCTGGTGGAGGTACTGCACGGTGCCCTGCGCGGGGATGTACTGGTCGGCCTCGCCCTGCCAGGTCAGCAGCTTGCCGCCGGCGTCGCGGAAGGCGGTCAGGTCGGGGTCGTCGGTGCCGATCACCTGGTCGTACTCGGCCTCGGACTGCCGGAAGAGCTGGGTGAACCGGCTGTAGGTGATGGTGGACAGGTCCAGGGAGGGGTCCTTCGCCACCCACAGCTGGACCCAGGCGGCGGGCACCTGGAAGGGCGCGCCCTTGACGTTGCCGTCGGCGTCGGGCGCGGTGACACCGGCCAGGCCGCTGATGTCGGCGCCGATCGGGGTGCCGGCCCACAGCTTCCGGCCGGACGTGGTGCGCGGGCCGTCCCAGATCTTGCGGACGACGGTGGCGTCGGCGGCGGTGACGGTCAGGTCCTTGCCGTCGCATGCGACGGTGGTGCCGATCAGCGTGCGGGGGTCGAAGTCGCAGCGGTCGGGGTCCTCGACCAGGCCGTCCTGGACGCCGTCCAGCTTGTCGCAGGCCTTGACCGCGGCCGAGGTGAAGGCGTTGAACTCGCAGGCGGTCGGGTAGGTCTTCTCGTTGTTCATGACGACCTGCGGCCACAGGGTGGCGACTTCGAACTCGTCCCAGTTGACGGCGGGCGCGTCGGCCACGATGCCGTCGTAGTCGTCCGGGTAGCGCTGGGCCTCCATGTAGCCCTCGCGCCCGCCGGTGGAGCAGCCGGTGAAGTAGGAGTAGGCCGGGCCCTTGCCGTAGACGCCGTTGACGACTTCCTTGCCGACGGCCGACGCCTCGTGCTGGGAGCGGGAGGCGAAGTTCTCCAGCAGGGCGGTGTTGACCTGGCCCTTGCTGTTCAGCGCCCAGCTGGTGTCGAGGGCGTCGCCGACGCCGGCGTCGGTGCTGACGGCGGCGTAGCCGCTCTTGACGGCGTTGGCCAGGCCGACGCCGTTGTCACCGGCGAGGAAGGCGCTGCCGCCCAGGCCCTGGAAGCGGCCGTTCCAGCCGGTGGCGGGCAGCCAGGTCTGCACGGTGGCGTGGTCGCCCTGGCCGGGGTGGGTGAGGGTGACGGTGATCTGGCAGTAGGCGGGGACGTCCGTGGCGGTGCCGCCGAGGACGCCGGTGCCCTGGACGGTGCCGCCGGCCCGGCTGACCGCGGTCACGGACTCGACCCTGGTGCCCGAGGGGGCCTTCACCGGCGGTGCGGTGCAGCTGAAGGCGGCGGGGACGGTGCTGTGCCGGGGCGTGGCCGACGCGGTCGGCAGGTACACGCCCGCCGCGGCCAGGGGTACGCCGGCCGCGAGGAGGGTCAGGAGTCGTTTCAAGGGTTTCTCCAAACAGTGAGTGTGCACCTGGGTGTGCGGCCCGGGGCCGTCTTCGCCGAAGACCGATCAGACCGTATCACCGCTTTGAGTGGTGACGAAAGACGGATCGGCGCGGGATAGTTCGCGTCCGTCGGGACGTGGACACACGTGTGTTTTGCGGAGGACATGTGACCCCGCGGCCCCGCGGGGTGCGCCGTCCACCGGTGGAGATCCGGAAACTGCTAGACTTCGCGGCAGGTAGATCCACGAGTCGAGGAGTCACGAACGTGGCGGGTGAGGACGACATCTCCGGGTGAGCCCCGGACCTGACGGCCATCGGACGCGCTGAGCGCGCCTTCCTGGTGGTCGGCTTCGTCGTATCTCGTTTCCCCCATCTGCCCAGGGCGGAAGTCTGCCTTCTGCCCGCAAGCCGTCGAGGTCACCTCCATGTCCGACGCGTCCATCGTCTGCTCGAACCTCTCCTTCGCCTGGCCGGACGACACCCCCGTCTTCCACGAGCTGTCCTTCACGCTCCCGGCCGGCCGCACCGGCCTGGTCGCCCCCAACGGCGCCGGCAAGTCCACCCTGCTCAAGCTGATCGCCGGCCGGCTGCGGCCCACCGCCGGCTCGGTGACGGTCAACGGCACGCTGGGCTACCTCCCGCAGTCCCTGCCGCTCACCGGCGGCCTGACCGTCGCCGAAGTGCTCGGCGTCGCCGACGTGATCCGCGCGCTGGACGCCGTGGAGTCCGGGGACGTGAGCGAGGAGCACTTCACCGCCATCGGCGACGACTGGGACATCGAGGAGCGCACCCGCGCCCAGCTCGACCGCCTGGGCCTTTCCGGCCTCGCGCTGGACCGCACTCTGCACACCCTCAGCGGCGGCCAGATCGTCTCGCTGGGCCTGGCCGCCCAGCTGCTCAAGCGCCCCGACGTGCTGCTGCTCGACGAGCCCACCAACAACCTCGACCTGCCCGCCCGCCACCACCTCCACGACGTGCTCGCCGACTTCTCCGGCTGCCTGCTGCTGGTCAGCCACGACCGCGCCCTGCTGGACCGCATGGACCGCATCGCCGAACCGGGCAGCAGTGAACTACGCCTGTACGGCGGCGACTTCACCGCGTACGAGGAGGCGGTGCGGGCCGAGCAGGAGGTCGCCGAGAAGAACGTCCGCAACGCCGAACAGGACCTCAAGCGCGAGAAGCGGGAGATGCAGCAGGCCCGCGAACGCGCCGAGCGGCGGGCGAGCAACGCCGCGAAGAACCTCAAGAACGCCGGGCTGCCCAAGATCTTCGCGGGCACCATGAAGCGCGGCGCCCAGGAGGCGGCGGGCCGCTCCGGCACGCTGCACGCCTCGCGGGTCGGCGAGGCGAAGGCCCGGCTCGACGAGGCCGGCCGCGCCCTGCGCGACGAGCAGCGCCTGACCCTGGAGCTGCCCGACACCCAGGTGCCGGCCGGGCGCAACCTCTTCCTCGGTACGGCGATGCAGGTGCGGCTCGGCGAGCGGGACGTCTTCGCGCCCGGCGGCGTCGACCTGACCGTCCGCGGCCCGGAGCGCATCGCGCTGGTCGGGCCCAACGGCGCCGGGAAGACCACCCTGCTGCGGCTGGTCACCGGCGAACTCGCCCCCGACAGCGGGGAGATCCGGCGCAACGACGGCCGGATCGCCTACCTCTCCCAGCGGCTGGACCTGCTGGACGTGGACCGCACCGTGGCGGAGAACTTCGCGGACTTCGCCCCCGAGCGGCCCGAGGCGGAGCGGATGAACCTGCTCGCCCGCTTCCTGTTCCGCGGCGCGCGCGCCCATCTGCCGGTGGGTGTGCTCTCCGGCGGCGAACGGCTGCGCGCCACCCTGGCGTGCGTGCTGTGCGCGCAGCCCGCGCCGCACCTGCTGCTGCTCGACGAGCCGACCAACAACCTCGACCTGGTCAGCGCCGGCCAGCTGGAGGGCGCGCTCAACTCCTACCAGGGCGCCTTCCTGGTGGTCAGCCACGACGAGCGGTTCCTCGCCGCGATCGGGGTGGACCGGTGGCTGCGCCTGGCCGGCGGGGCGCTGACGGAGGCGGCCGCGCCCGAGGTGTGAGCCGCCGGTGTGCGACCGGGCCCGCGTGCGAGGCTCCACGCCCCGCGGGCCGCCCCCGACCACTTGGAACGGTTCCCGCCATGCCCCATCCTGCTCTCATCGCCGACGGCCTGGTCCGCGTCCTCGGCGACCGCCGCGTCCTGGACGACGTCTCGCTGACCGCCTCCCCCGGCCACCGGATCGGCCTGATCGGGGAGAACGGCGCCGGAAAGTCCACCCTGCTGCGGCTGCTCTCCGGTGCGGACGAACCCGACGCGGGCAGCGTCACCCGCCCCGCCGACCTCGGCTTCCTGCACCAGGAGATGCCGTACGACGCCGCCACCGCGGTTGCCGCGGTGCTCGACGACGCGCTGCGCGAGGCCCGCGAGGACCTGGCCGTGCTCGACCGGCTCGGCGCGGAGCTGGCCGCCGTCCCCGAGGGCGACGCCCGCCACCAGGTGCTGCTGGACGCCTACGGCAGGCGCCTGGAGCAGGCCCAGGACCGGGAGTCCTGGGACGCCGACCGCCGCGCGGCCCTGGTGCTGGAGGGACTGGGCCTGGGCGCGCTCCCCCACGACCGCACGCTCGGCTCGCTGTCCGGCGGGCAGCGCGGGCGGCTGGCGCTGGCCGCGCTCCTGGTGCGGCGGCCCTCGGCGCTGCTGCTGGACGAGCCGACCAACCACCTCGACGACGGCGCCGCCGCCTTCCTCCAGGAGCAGCTGCGCGCCCTGCCCGGCGCGGTGGTGCTCGCCAGCCACGACCGGGTGTTCCTCGACGCGGTCTGCACCGACCTGGTCGACCTCGATCCGGCGGTGGCCGGCCCGGTCCGCTTCGGCGGCAACTACAGCGCCTACCTGGCCGTCCGCCGCGCCGAACGGGCGCGCTGGGAGCGCCGGTACGCCGAGGAGCAGCAGGAACTGGCGCGGCTGCGGGTCTCGGCGGAGGTGACCGCGCACCGGGTCGCGCCGGACCGCGGGCCGCGCGACCACGAGAAGATGGGGTACGGCCACCGGGCCGGCCGGGTGCAGAGCCAGGTCTCGCGCCGGGTGCGGGACGCCGCGCGGCGGCTGGCGGAACTGGAGCGGGCCCAGGTCGCCCGGCCGCCCCGGCCGCTGCGCTTCGCGGCCGCCGCGCTGGCCGCCACCGCCGGACCGGACGCGGGGCCGGCGGTGGCGCTGCGCGAGGTGCGGGTGCCGGGGCGGCTGGCGGTGGCGGCGTTGGAGGTGCCGGCGGCCGACCGGCTGCTGATCACGGGCGGCAACGGGGCGGGCAAGTCGACGCTGCTCGCGGTGCTGGCCGGGCAGCTGCCCGCCGAGGGCGAGGTGCGGGCGCGCCCGGGGCTGACGGTCGGGCTGCTCACCCAGGACACCTCCTTCGCCCGGCCCGACCGCACGGCCCGGGACACCTACGAGCGGGCACTGGGTGCGCGGCGGGCACAGGAGGTGCCGCTCGCCGCGCTGGGCCTGATGCACACGGCGGATCTGGACCGGCCGGTGGGGCAGCTGTCCGTCGGGCAGCGCAGGCGGCTGGCGCTGGCGCTGCTGGTGGCGCGCCCGCCGCAGTTGCTGCTGCTGGACGAGCCGACCAACCACCTTTCGCCGCTGCTGTGCGACGAGTTGGAGGCCGCGCTCGGGCCCGGCCCCGGCGCGATCGTGGTCGCCAGCCACGACCGCTGGCTGCGCGGCCGGTGGCGGGGGCGCGAACTGCGCCTGGCGCAGGGGCACGTGGTGTATGAGCAGCCGGCGCGGGAGCGGGAGGCGGAGGCGGGCTCAGAGGCGGGCTCGGGGCTGGGGTCGAGGTCAGCGCCGGGGTCGGAGCGAAAGGCGGCGCCAGCGGCGGGGTCGGAGTGAGCGGCGGGCAGCCGGGCGCAGCAGCAGCGCGGCCACGACCCGGCGGAAGACGCCGCTGAGGACGTCGCGTTGCGCACCGGCGTCGTCCGGCGGTCCGGAGCGCGGGGCGGCGAGGAGGAAGAAGAAGCGGAGGCCGGCGGTGAGGCGCTCGACGTCGGCGGCGACCACCTCGATCGGGTGCAGGCCGGTCAGCTCGTGTCCGCGCGCGCCGCGCAGGACGTACCAGGCCCCCCGGGGGGTTGGGTGCGGCGGGGTCCGGGCAGCCGGCCGACGGTTCCCGACGACGCCTGCCGGTGTGGCGGCGGGAGGTGTGCGCCGCGTCGGCCAAGTGGCCGTAGGGCGGGCGGTGGGGCTGCCCCGCCTGCGGTCATCACCGATCGGACCAGTGATGGAGCACGCCTGATAGCGTCCCTCCATGACGACGGAGCCGCCGCCGCAGCAGGCCGTGCCCACCGTGCGGCAGAAGATCGTGCTGGCCGCCGCGCACCTGCTGGAGGCGGAGGGGCCGGAGGCGGTCTCGGCGCGTGCCGTGGCCGCCCGCGCGGGCGTGCCGACGCCGTCGATCTTCCGGATCTTCGGGGACACGGACGGGCTGCTGGAGGAGGTCGCCGAGCACGGCTTCCGGCACTATCTCGCGGCGAAGGCCGAGGTGCTCGCCGGGTCCGACCCGGTCCAGGCACTGCGGGACGCGTGGGACCTGCATGTCCGCTTCGGCCTGGACCACCCCCGGTACTACGCGCTGGTCTACGGCCAGGTCCGCCCCGGTCACCTGCCGCGGGCCGGGCTGCGGACCGCCGCCAGGCTGCGCGGGATGGTGGCGCGGGTCGCCGCCGCTGGGCGGCTGCGCACGAGTGTCGAGTCGGCGACCCAGGTGCTGCACTCTGGCGGGGTGGGCACGGTCCTGACGCTGACCGCCCTGCCCGAGGACGAGCGCGACCTCAGGATCTCCGCCGCGTCCCGCGAGATGGCGCTCGCCGCCCTCACCCTGCCGCCCGCCGCGGCCGGTGCCGCCGCCGGTGTCACCACCCCCGGCGGCGCGGTGGCGTACGGCGCCAGGGCCCTGACGGCCGCGCTCGGGCGGGAGGGCACCGAACTCCTGAGCCCCGCCGAGCGGGCTCTGCTCGCCGAGTGGCTCGACCGGTTGTCCGGCGCGCACCGCTCGGCCGGCTCCTGACCTGCGGCCTGCGCCCGCACCGCGCCGCCGTACGCTTCTGCTGCATCCACGGCCCCCCGGAGCCGTTTCCGGACCGCGCCCGCTCATGGGCCCGAGCCCAGCCAGGAGCCCCGCCCCATGCAGACGTTCACGCCGCCGCGGCCCCCGGCGTACCGAGCCGCGCGACCGCGCGAGAAGAGCGCCCTGCTCCTGTCGCACGTCCTCGCGCCGGCCAACCTGGTCATCGCGCTGCTGCCGCTGATCGGCTGGCACAGCACGCGCAGTTGGCAGGGCGCCGCGTGGGGCCTGCTCGCGACGGTCTTCTGCGGGGCGGTGCCGATCGGCATCGTGGCCCTGGGGGTGCGCCGCGGGGCGCTGACCGACGCGCACATCCGGGTCCGCCGCCAGCGCCTGGTGCCCATGGGCGCGAGTCTGCTGTCCGTCGTGGCCGGAATGGCGCTGCTGTACGGGGCGCACGCGCCGCGCGCGGTCCTGGCCCTGGTCGTCTCGATGCTCGTGGGCCTGGTGCTGTCCCTGGCGGTCACGGCCTGGTGGCAGATCTCCCTGCACAACTCGGTGGCCGGCGGCACCGTCACGGTCCTGGCCCTGGCCTTCGGGCCGGTGGTGCTGGCGGTCGCGGTGGTGGGCGCCGCGGCGATCGGCTGGTCGCGTCTGGCGCTGCGCGCCCATACGGTGGCCCAGGTCGTGGCCGGGACCGCGCTGGGGGCCGCCTCGGGTCTGGTCTTCGCGCTGCTGCGCTGAGCCCGGGTGCGGTCGTGGGCATGGGCATGGGCGCGGATATGTGTGCACATGTGCGGGGGGCCGGTCCCGGCACACCTTGGTGGCCGCCGTTGTCGGGGCCCCGTACGACAACATGTCACCCGCGGTTAAGGTGCGCCCATGACTTCTGCGCACAAGGGCCTCGTCCTCGATTTCGGCGGGGTGCTGACCACGCCGCTGCTGCCCTCCGTCCTCGTCTTTGAGCGGCGCGAGGGGCTGGCCGAACACGCAGCGGTGCGGGTGCTGCTGGGCGACGCGGAGACGGTGCGGCGCACCGAGGCGCTGGAGCGCGGGGCGCTCACCCAGGCCGAGTGGAACGAGGGTGCCGCCGCGCTGCTGGGTGTCCCGCCCGCGAACCTGCTGGGCCGGCTCTTCGCGGACCTGCGTCCGGAGGCATCCGTCATCGCGGCGGCGGCGGCCGCCCGGGCGAGCGGCAGTTGCGGCGCATGAGGGAAGTCCAGGGCTGCTCATATGTTTCTCGGCCCGGGTGCCCCGGAAGTGTGCCCGGTCCGGCACGGCGGGTGCCCGTGCGCTTGCCCGCCGGTGCACGGCCGGTACGCCGAGCGCCGGGCGGCCGGTGCGGCCCGGCTGAAGATCGCCGGCGACGGCACCACCACCCTGTTCGAGCCGCCGGTGCCGCCGTCGGTCCAGTGACTGCGGCAGGCCTGCGCCCGGGTGCCGCCCGGGCAGGAGGGGGCCGTACTGGGCTGGGACGCGTTCGCCGCGGGCCTGCTCACCGACCCGGACGTGTCGGCCGGCTGAGCGCTGCCACCGCGGAACGGTCCGGGAGGACCGGGCGGTAGGTGTGAGTGCGGTGTCGAAACCCCGTATTTGCCACCCATGACGGGTGCGGGAATGATAGGTGGATGCACATGGGCGCCTGTTCCCACGGCCCCGGCGTCAGCGCGCTCGCCGGCGTGGAGCTGTCGGCCCGGTTACCAAGCGCAGCCCATCCACGCCAAGGGAGTGAACGGCCGTGACCAGCCAGTCCGCCTCCACACTCCGATCGCGGTACGTCGAGCAAGCCGCGTCGGACCTGGAAGAAAACCGCCGAGTGCAGCACGAACTGGCCGAGCGGATCAAGGTGTTGCGGCAGGAGGAGGCGCTGCTGCTCGACATCCTCACGCTCGCCGAGCGCCTGGGCCCCTCGGCCGAGTCCGCTCCGCTGCCGGAACAGGCCCACGGCGAGGCCGAGTTCGCCGTGCCCGCGGAGAGCCCTGCGCCCGCGGAGAAGCCCGCACCGGCTGCGAAAGCCGCACCTGCTGCGAAGGCCGCGCGGGCGGGCGGGACGTCGGGCGGCGGGGCCGACCGCGCCAGGCGGGCCGCGAACCAGCCGCTCCTGGGTGACCTGCTGACGCAGCTGCTCGGTACCTACCAGGAGCCGCGGCCGGCCAAGGAGTTGCGGGAGGAGCTGATGGCGAAGCACCCGGAGCGCACCCCGACTCCTCAGGTGGTGCGCAACACCCTGGAGGCGCTGGTGGCCAAGGGCCGTATCCGCCGGCACAAGCAGCAGCGCTCGGTGATGTACTCGCTGGTGCCGTCCGCGCGGTCGGCCGCCGCCACCAAGAGCTGACCTTCTGCCCCGGCGCGGGGCGGCAACGCCAGGCGTCAGGCCACGGAGGCGTTGACGGTCACGGGCACGTTGCCGCGGGTGGCCTTGGAGTACGGGCAGATCCGCTCGGCGGCCGCCGCCAGTTCCTCGGCCGTGGCCTGGTCGACCCCGCCGAGGAAGGGGTTCAGCACGGCGGTGAGGTGGAACTCGCCGTCGTCGCCGTGCACCAAGGTCACCTCGGTGGTGATGTCGGTGCTGGTGAGCTTGATCTTCCGCTCGGCCGCCGCGCGGCGCAGCGCCCCGAGGAAGCAGGCGCCCCAGCCCGCCGCGAAGAGCTGCTCGGGGTTGGTGGCGCCGCCCGCGCCGCCCAGCTCCTCGGGGTGGGCCAGGCTCGTGTCGATCAGTCCGTCCTCGGAGCGGACCTTGCCGCCGTTGCGGCCCTCGCCGGTGACGGTGACGCGGGCGGTGTAGGTGACGGTCATGGGGTTCCCATCTGCGTATGTGTGTGTGAGCAGGGTGCGTCGTCATATGTGCTCGCATCGGCGGGATTTCATCACCGGCTCAAGCAGTGACGTCACTCTGACATCGATCATGTCACCCGTCAATAAGGTGACGCGCGGGCGGAGTCGGCACAGGTTCCGGGGCCGGGGGTATGGTCCCCTGGTGGCCTCGGCCATGCGCGGCGCGCGGGCGTCCGCGCAGATCAGCACCGTCACACCGTCACGAAAGCGCGCCGGCCGGGTCCGGCCGCGGCAGCGGAGAAAGGCACGCGAGCACATGAGCGGCACCGTCAGCTACACCGTCCCCGGCATGCGGATCAGCGAGCAGTCCGTCGAGGTGCCGCTGGACTGGTCCGATCCGGCCCGCGGCACGATCGAGGTGTTCGTCCGGGAGATCGTCGACCCGGCGCGGGCCGGTGAGGACCTGCCGTGCCTGGTGTACCTCCAGGGCGGGCCGGGCGGGAAGGGGCCGCGCCCGGTGGACCGGGGCGGCTGGCTGGGGGTGGCGCTCGAGGACTACCGGGTGGTGCTGCTCGACCAGCGCGGCACCGGCCGCAGCAGCCGCGTGGACGGCCGCCGGATGGCCGCGTTCGCCTCGGCGCAGGAGGGCGCCGACTACCTGGCCTGCTTCCGCGCGGACGCGATCGTCGCCGACCACGAGCATGTCCGCAAGACCCTCTACGGCGGCCGGCGCTGGTCCACGCTCGGCCAGTCGTACGGCGGGTTCCTCACCATGAGCTACCTCTCGCGCGCGCCCCAGGCCCTGAGCGCCTGCTACGTCACCGGCGGGCTGCCCGCGCTCGAACCGTCGGCGGCCGAGGTCTACCGGCGCACCTACCCGCGGGCGGCGGCGAAGAACGCGCTGCTGTACCGGCGCTACCCGCACCTGGTCGAGCAGGTCGCCCGTGTCGCGGACCGGCTGGCGGCGGGCGGGGTGCTGCTGCCGGACGGCGACGTGCTGACCGTCCGCCGCTTCCAGTCGCTCGGCGTCGACCTCGGGATGAAGCCCGGCCACGAGCGCCTGCACTGGCTGCTGGAGGACGCCTGGAGCGGCGGGGATCTGTCGGCGTCCTTCCTGTACCAGGTGCTGGCCCGCACCTCCTTCAGCGGCAACCCCCTGTACGCGGCGCTCCAGGAGAGCATCTACGGCCACGGGCCGGGGCCGACCGGCTGGGCCGCGCAGGCCGAACACGCCCGCCACCCGCACTTCGCCGAGGACGCCCGGCCGCTGCTGTTCACCGGCGAGATGATCTACCCCTGGATGTTCGAGGAGATCGCCGAGCTGCGCCCCTTCCGCGCGGCGGTCGAGTTGCTCGCCGCGCGCGAGAGCTGGCCGCCGCTGTACGACGCGCCGCGCCTGGCCGCCAACGAGGTGCCGGTCGCCGCCGCCGTCTACCACGACGACCTCTACGTGGACGCGCAGTTGCAGCTGGACACCGCGGCCCGGGTGGGCAACGCCCAGGCGTGGGTGACCAACGAGTACGAGCACGACGGCGTCGGCGACCAGCGGGTCTTCACGCGGCTGCGGGAGCTGGTCCGGCAGACCGGCGGCGGCATCGCCGGTTGACCGCCGCGGGCGACCCGTTTGGATGACGCGTCACCCATATGGGCGGGGTGCGGCACGGTCCGAGCCGCGGTTCGGCGCCCCGGTCGGGGCGGGGCTTCAGCGGTCGGTGCCGGCCTGGTCGATGACCGTCTCGCAGATCTCGGCGAGCATCGTGACCTGGCCGGGCGTCAGGTGGTCCAGCAGCAGGCGCCGGACGTCCTCGACATGGCGGGGGGCCGCGGCCTCGATCGCGGCGCGCCCGGCCGGGGTGATCGCGACGTAGGCGCCCCGGCCGTCCTCGGCGCAGTCCTCGCGGGCGAGGATGCCGCGCTTGGCCATGCGGCCGAGGTGGTGGGAGGTCCGGCTCTTCTCCCAGCCGAGCACCTTGGTGAGTTCGGCGATGCGCAGCCGGCCGCCGGGCACGCGGCTGAGCTCCGCGAGGACGGAGTAGTCCGACCCGGACAGCCCGAACTCGCTCTGCATGACCCGCCCGGCCTCGCCCACCAGCAGGTCGTGCATGCGCAGCATGCCGCGCCAGGCCCGTTCCTCGACCGGGGTGAGCCAGCGGGGTGCGGTGTCCATGGACGCATCGTACGAGAAACGCGGTGCCACCGGTGGCCGCCGGCGGGCGTCAGACCTGGTTGGCGCCGCCGTCGACGTACATCTCGGTGCCGGTGACGAAGCTCGACTCGGCGGTGGCGAGGAAGAGCGCGAGGCTCGCGACCTCCTCGGGCCGGCCCATGCGGCCCAGCGGCACCCCGGCGGCCAGCGCCTCGCGCAGCTGGGCGGCCTGCTCCTCGTCGGGGGCGAGGCCGTTGACGCCGGGCGTGGTGATCGGGCCGGGGACGACGGTGTTGACGCGGATACCGCGGCCGCGCAGTTCGTTCGCCCAGGTCCGGGCGAAGGAGCGGATCGCGGCCTTGGAGGCGGCGTAGACGCCGAACGCCTCGCCGCCGACCGTGGCGGCGGCGGAGCCGGTGAGGATCACCGAGGCGCCGTCGGCCAGCAGCGGCAGGGCCTTCTGCACGGTGAAGAGGGTGCCCTTCACGTTGGTGGCGAAGGTCGCGTCGAAGTGCTCCTCGGTGACCTCCTCCAGCCTGGCGAACTCGCCGCCGCCGGCGTTGGCGAACAGCACGTCGATACGGTCCCCGGCCTCGGCGACGGTGGCGTAGAGGCGGTCTAGGTCCGCGAGGTCGGCGCTGTCGGCGCGCACGGCCGTCACCTTCCCGCCGATCTGCGCGGCCGCCCGGTCCAGGACGTCCTTGCGCCGCCCGGTGACGTACACGTGCGCGCCCTCCCGGCTGAAGCGCTCCGCGGTGGCCAGCCCGATGCCGGTGGTGCCGCCGGTGACCACGACCGTCTTGCCGTCCAGCTGTCCCATGACGCACTCCCTTGTCTGTTCAGGTCCCACCAACCCTAAGCAGAGGTGGGTGACACGTCAACCAAATCTGGCCCGCCGCCGGCGCCAGGTCACAGGCGGCGGATCGCGTCGGCGATGGTGGTGGCCAACGTGGCCAGGGCGGTGGCGCCCGGGAGCGCGTCGGCGAGGGCGCGGGAAAGTGCGCGGAGCGTGCTCAGCCGGGGCGCGGGCGCGGCGAGGGTGTCGCGGGCGGCCTCGGCGAGGTCGATCAGGTCGTCGCGGTCGGGGCGCCCGGACCGGGCGAGTTCGTCGACCAGGCGGCCGAGCAGTGCGGAGATCTCCTCCGGTGTGCCGGGCGGCCGCGGCGCCGTCTGGTGCACTTCGCTGTCGGTGAGGGTGACCTCGGCCCTGGCGTCGAGGCCGCTGGCGACGGCGTTGCCGGCCACGTTGGCGCCGCCGCTCGCCTGGATGCCGTTGTTGTGCTGCATGGTGCCCTCCTGTCTGCCCTGCTGCGGGCGTCAGTTCGTGTTCACCAGGGGAATACGGTTGAGCGGGCGCAGCGAGATCCTCGACTTCGGTCCCGAGGCGACGGAGTTGGACGAGACGGACGCGCCCTGGGTCGCGATGATGCCGTTGTTGACGATGACTTCCTGGCGCTGCACCAGTTCGCTGCCGTCGATCCCCCGGGCCTCGGCGAACTCCACGAGCGCGTCCAGGGCCCGCTTCTCCATCGCCTTGAGCGCCATCGTGGCGTCCGCCTTCTGGAAGTGCCGCTGGTGGCGCGGTACCGCGGCCGCCTCCCGCACCCCCGACCCGGGCCCCGTAGTCGAAGCGGTTCAGTGCGGTGATGCGCTTGTTCTGCCGTCGCGTCCGCCAGCTGATCCAGCGGTCCGGGGAGAAGCCGCGCACCGCGCGCACCGGGGCCAGCAGTATCAGGAACGGCGTGCTCACCAGCGACTGCGTCAGCACTTCCACCACGTCGCCCGGCGACGGGCTGGGCAGGAGGCCGTCGATCACGCGGTAGCGCTCCGCCAGCGGCAGCAGTACCGTCTGGAACCCTTCCACGCTCAGGTTGGACCGGGAGCGGACGAAGCGCAGGAAGAGCGAGGTGACCAGTTCGCCGTCCCACGCCGTGGAGTGGGCCGCGAGATACGGCCGGGCGTTCTCCTCCGGGTGGCGCTTGAGCGCGTCCATCGCGTCCTGGCCGATCGTGGTCAGCGGCCGGCCGAGCGGGTCGGCGAGGAAGCGGGGGTCGCCGATGAGGTGGTCCCCGGCGACGAAGAGCCGCTCCTCGATCTCCAGGGCGGGCAGGGCGAGGGTGCGTAATCGCTGGGCGACATGGGTGTACAGCTCCACCACGTCGACGTCCTGCGGGGCGCTGCCGGCCGCGGCCGGGGCGGTGATGTCGAACATCAGGGACCAGGACTCCAGCCGGGTGCCGTACCCGGTGTAGGGCGAGTAGCCGCTGTAGGCGGTGATGTTCCCGCGCGCGTACGCGTCGATCTGGCGCAGGCGGGCGGTGCTGCCGGGGTTGGGCGGCTCGGGCGCGGCCGCGGGGTGGAAGCGGTTCGGGCGCAGGCTCTGGAGGTGGCTGCCGTAGCGGGTGGAGAACTCGAAGGTCAGCGCGGTGGACCAGGCGCCGAGTAGCGCGAGCGGGGTGGTCCAGGGGGCAGGATGCCGAGGAGGCCGGCGAGGGTGAGCGCGAGCAGGGCGGTGAGCAGCAGGTCGCGCTGGTGGCGCCGGGCGTTGGCGAGGTAGGCGTGGCGGAGCACCACGGGGACGTCGCAGGCCGGGGCCGGGGCCACGCCCAGGTGGGGTTCGGCGGCGACCTGCCCGATGAGCGTCTCGGCGTATGCGCGGTCCAGGTAGGCGGCGGCGCACAGGTAGCGGGTGATGTCGTGGCCGCCGCCCCAGCGGGGCGCGGGACCGGCGGGGCCGGGCGTACCGCCGTTCCAGGTGGACGGCCCACCGGAGGCGGCGGTGCTCGCGCCCGCCGCCGGGGCCGCGCCCGCCGTCAGGGCCATGGTGGGCGGTGGCGCGCCGCAGGCGTCGCAGTGCGTGGCCCATGTGCTCGTGCTGGTCACGCCCCGGCCGCATCCGGGGCACTGGGTCGAAGCCGTCATGGCGCTCTCTTCTCCGCGGTCGGGACAGGTGGCTGCTACATGTCGGGGAGGCCGTGGCGCTTGTAGATCGCCTGGCCGCAGATGCTGGTGCCGTTGTCGGTCTGCCAGGTGTGGGAGTCGGTGCAGGCGCCGCCGGGGACCGCGCCGTCGTAGACGTCGGTGAGGCGGACGATGTACTGGTAGTCGTCGGGGATGTCCGCGTTGCAGGGGGTGGCGGCGTTGAAGTAGATCGACAGCGAGTCGTCTTTCTTCTCGGCGTACATGCACTGCCCGGTCACGTAGTTGCGGTTCAGGCAGAGATCGGTGTCGGTGTCGTCGTCGTTGCTGTGGTACCAGGTCATGTCATCGTCGTCGCCGCAGTCGTCGGACGCGACGGAGGTGACGACGTAGTAGGCGCCGGGGTCGGAGCAGTCGGTTGTCTCCGGAGTGGACGGGGTCCAGTCCAAGTCCTCGTCGTTGTAGTTGCTCAGGCAGTCGTCGGCGGTGACGGCGCCGAACGCCTCGTCCTCGGCGCTGAGCGGGGGGACGGTGTCGGTGGGGTCCGCTCCCCCGCTGTCACTGCTGTCGCTGCTGTCGTACGCGTCGCTGCCGTCGTAGGAGCCGTCGTCGCCGTACGAGCTGTCGTCGCTGGTGGTGACGGTGGTCCGGGCGGTGTCGGTCGTGCTGTGGGAGCCGCTGTGCGCGGCCGCGACTGCGATCAGCACGACGAGCGCCACGCACGCGGCGATGGCCACCAGCCACCGCTGGACCGTCGCGTTGCCGCCGGAGACGGCACCGGGCGGCCGTCCGGTGCCTGCCGCCGGGACCGCCGGCGGCTGCACGGCCGGGTCGCGCGGCCGGTTCGGCGTGGCGGCGCCGGAGGACGGGGCGGTGGCGGGGGTGGTCGACGCGGTGGCGGCGGTTGCGGTGAGTTGCTCGGCCCACGCGCCCGGGCTGGGCCGCCGGGCCGGGTCGGGGTCGAGCCCGGCGCGGGCGAGTTCGGCCAGCGCGGGGCTGACCGCGGTGAGCACGGCGGGGTCGCGGGCGGTCTGGTGGCGGGCGAAGAGCCGGACGGCCAGCAGCGCCAGCTTGTGCACGTCGCTGGTCCGGGTGGCCTTCTCCTCCCCGGCGGGGACCTGCCAGTCGGGGGTCTCGGCCTGCGGCAGCACGGTGGCGCCGCGCAGGCGCATGGCGTCGCAGTCGATGAGGAAGCACTCAGGCCGCGGGTCGGTGGTGAACAGCAGGTTCTTCGGCGAGAGGTCGCCGACGGTGATGCCGATCCGGTGCAGCCGGTCCAGGGTGGCGGCCAGGTCGGCCAGGAGCAGCAGCCGGTCCCGCTCGCTGATGGTCAGGCCGATCCGGGCCACGTAGCCGTCGTCGTTGAGCAGGTACTCCAGGTTCGCCAGGCGCGAGCCGCCCGCGGCGGCGCCGGCCATGCCCCGGTAGGCGAAGCGGAAGCGGTCGGGCACGGCGCGCATCAGGAACCCGCGGGCGCGGCCGTCGCGTTCGACGACCGCGGCGGGCCAGGCCGCCTTGCCGCACAGCCACCGCGCGTCGGCGCCGGACAGCTCGCGCAGCAGGCCGACCTGCGCCGCCAGCGCGTCGGCGTCCAGGTCGGGCAGCACGGCCGCGGCGTACTCCTTGTACACCACGTCCCAACCGCCGTCCGGGGCGTGCTTGTTGATCCTCCGGCCGGGGACCTCGTACACGGTGCCCTGGCCGCCGGTGCCCAGCCGCTCGCCCAGGACGAGGGTGCCGTGGTCGACGGCGGGCTTGCGCTCCTCGCTCATCGCGGTGTGTCCCTCCCCGGGTTCAGTTGCCGATGTCGGTCAGGCCGCCGCCGGCCTCGACCACGTTGAGGACGGTGCGGGAGATGGCCTCGCGGGGCACTCCGGCCGGGGTGTAGCAGACGGCGACCATCACGAAGCCCTTGGGGATGCTGCTGTCGGGCGCCGCGTAGATCGGCTCGACGAGGTAGCGGACGGTGCCGTCCGGCTGCCGGGCGAGGACGCCGGCGACCTCGCTCTCGAAGCCCGACATGCCGAGCGCGCCGTTGTTGCTCACCCGCTGGCCGCAGGGGCTGAGGTTCGCCTTCAGCTTGTTGGAGCCGCCGAACCGCGCCGCCACGATGTGGCAGCGTGCGAGGTCCTCGTCGGGGTTCAGGCCGAGCCGGCGCACCGCGAGGCGGGCCTCGTACCAGCCGAACGGGTTGGCCTTCTTCTCCTTGCTGCTGTTGCTGGGCGGGTCCTTCAGGCAGGCCTGGCCGGTCTCGCTGCGCCCGGCGTGCCCGGTGGTGTTGAGAATCCAGCCGGCGCCGTTGGGCTTCGCGCCGGACGGGCGGGAGCGGGTGCAGTCCTCGGCCTCGTCGGGGTCGTCGTCGGTCAGGGCCTCGTGTGCGGCCACGTCGGCCGGGGAGGGCGCGGCGTCGAGCTGCTGCTCCTCCTGCTGCGTCTGCTCCAGCGCGGCGGTGTCCACCTGCGCCAGCACCTGGGTGGTGGCGTCGGCGAGGGAGTGGACGTCGTACGGGACGGGGGCGCCGGTCGCCTGGGCCTCCGCCTGCGCCTGCTGCTTCTTCTGCGCTTCCTGCGTCGCGTAGACGGGCCCGGCGCCGGAGTCGTGGCAGGAGATCTCGCCGGCGCTGTCCAACGGCATCTGAGCGGTGGCGGTGCAGCTGCCGGCCGCTTCACCGTCGACCGTGACGGTGGCCGACAGCTGGACGGTCACCCGGCCGCTGGTGATGCGCCGCCTGGCCTCGCTGGTGGGGGTGATGGAGGTGATGTGGATGTCCACGTCGCAGCCGGCGTCGGAGCAGGCCAGCTCCGGCTGGTCGACCACCTTCGCCGAGACCCCGGCGTCGACGGCGTCGGCCAGCTCCGCGGTGTCGTCGCGGATCTCCTTGCGCAGGGTGCTGTTCTCGGCCGCCGTCAGGTAGCTGACGGTGAAGGCGTCCGCGGTGGTCGCGGTGGCCAGCGTGTAGAGGGCGGTGGGGGCCGCGGTCACGGGGGCCGCGGGGGCTCCTGCCGCGGGGCTCGGCAGGAGAGGGGTGCGCAGGGCGGCCTGCTGGCCGGTGGTGCCGGCGTCGGACGTGCCGGTCGTATCCGTCGTACCGGTGCCGGCGGTCTCGGCGCCGGACCCGTTCGGCACGAACTCCAGCAGCCGGTGCGGGCTCGCGCTCGACACGTACAGGTCGCCCTGGGGCGTGGTCGCCTCGATCGCGGGCACGCCGTCGACGTACCGGGTCGCCGGGTGGTCGCCGGGCAGGACCGTCGCGTCGCTGTCGAGCGCGGCCAGCAGCAGGTTGGCGAGGGTGGCGGGGCTCTGCCCGGCGTCGGGGGTGCGGTCGGTGCCGGTCCCGGGGTCCTTCGCGGCTCCCGCGACCCACTTGCCCGCGAGGTCGGAGCCACCGCCGGTGCCGGCGGCGTCGGAGGAGGGCGCGCCGGGCATCTTGACGTAGGTGGTGCCGCCGACGTTGAGCGTGGTGACGCTGGTCCCGTCGACGGTGGTCTCGCCGAGGGCCTCGCCGGTGGCGGTGGCCCGGGAGGAGGACCAGGTGGCGCCGGCTCCGGCGGGGCGGTACCCCACGCCCGGCTGGAGGGCCAGGTCCACCAGGGCGGCCGCGAACGGGGCCCGGCCGTCCGGGTGTTGCGTGCCGGAGCCGTGCCAGGTCAGCAGGCCCGCGGCCAGGGCGGCGGCGACGCCGGCCGCCACGAGGGCCGCCCAGCGGACGCGTGCGGTCGGGGAGGTGAGCGGGGCGGGAGCGGGGGCCGGGGCGGGACCGGCAGCGGCGGGTGCGGGTGCCGGCTGCGCGGCCGGGCTGCTCCACGTCGAGGTGCCGCGGCCGTGCCCGGCCGGGCCGGCGGAGGCGGTGGGTGCGCAGGCGGCGGGCGCCGCCGGTACGGACCTCGGGGCCGGCGCGCTGGGCGCCTTGGGTGTGGCCGCGGGTGTGGCGGCCTGTGCGCCGGACTGCGCCAGGGACGGCGGCGTCAGGCGCTTGCTGCGGGACGGCTGCGCGGGCCTGCCCAGCGGCGGCGGCACCGCGCGGGGCGTCTGCCGCCACGTCGGCAACGTCGGCTCGTCGGCGTCCTGCCGCCAGTAGTGATCCCCCATCTTGGGCTCCGCTCGGTGTCGTTCCTCGGCGTTCTCCGGTGCCGGCGTCCGGCCCCTGCCGCGGTTCCGCCACCGCGGCACGACGCGTGCCGGACGGTTCGCCACCGCACCAGAACGCTAGGAACGGCCGATGAAATCGTGGTGAAACGGCTCGGGCGCCGCCCGGCCCCGTCGGTGGCGGCTGGTACAACTGCTGTCCGGGCGCACCGCACTTGGGCGCGTACGCCGTGAACCGGCCCGCGGGCGGCGGGCCGCACCTCCACCGGAACCTCCACCCGATCCGACCCCCGGGAGCAGCGCGGATGCGCACCAAGGACCAGCACCTCGACGAGCTGTACGGCCTGCCCGCCCTCACCTTCCCCGGCCCCGGCGCGGCCGGGGAACTGCCCGCGGCGGACGCCGTGGCATGGCGGATCGGCCGGGAGAAGTGGACGTCGGAGGAGCTGTGGCGGGAGGACTTCGCGCGCTTCTGCGCCGAGGTCGACCTCGGCCGGGTGCGGGCGCTGGTCGTCGGGGCGTGGGAGGACCCGGAGGACACCGACCCGTCGGAGGCCATCGACGCGCTGGTGGCCGTACGCGACCGGCTGCCCGCGCTGCGCGCACTGTTCCTCGGGGACATCACCGACAAGGAGTGCCACCTCGCGCGGATCAGCCAGACCGACGTCACCCCGCTGCCGGCCGCCTTCCCCGCGCTGGAGGAGTTCGGGGTGCGGGCCGGCTGGGGCATGAGCCTGGGCCGGGAACTCCGGCTGGACTTCCCCGCGCTGCGCCATGCCGCGCTGCGCCGGCTGACCGTGCAGAGCGCGGGGATGCCGGCGGCGGCCGTACGCGGCATCGCGGCGAGCGGCCTGCCCGCGCTGGAGCACCTCGAACTGTGGCTGGGCGACGCGGAGTTCGGCGCCGACCACGAGGTGGCCGACCTGACGCCGATCCTGTCCGGCGCGCGGCTGCCCCGGCTGCGGCACCTGGCCCTGCGCAACAGCCGGATGCAGGACGAGGTCGCCGCCGCGGTGGCGGGCGCGCCGCTGGTGCCCCGGCTCGACGTCCTCGACCTGTCGTGGGGCGCCCTGACCGACGACGGCGCCGCCGCACTCCTGGACGGGCAGCCGCTGACCCACCTGAAGAAGCTGGACCTGCACTTCAACTTCCTCGGCGAGGCCATGCGCCGGCGCGTCCACCAGGCGCTCGAACCGGCCGGCGTCGAGGTCGACACCGACCCCGGCGCGGCGGACGGCGCCCTGGACCCCGAGATCTGCGCGGGCCCGGTGAGTTACTGACCACTACCGGTCTGGGGCGCGGGTGCTGCGCACAGCCGCCGGGGGGCCGTGATCTACTGCCGTCCGGACGTCCGAACCGACGGAGGCACCCGCCATGGCCACTCCTTCCCCCTCCACTCCGGACCGCGCGGCCTCCTTCGGCCTCGTCGCCGAGGACTACGGCAGGCTGCGCCCGGCCCCGCCGGACGAGGCGATCGACTGGATGCTGCCGGAACACCCGTCCGACGTCCTCGACCTGGCCGCCGGCGCCGGCACCCTCACCGCGCTGCTGCCGTCCCGCGTCCGGCAGGTGCACGCGGTCGAACCGGACGACCGGATGCGCGCCGTGCTCGCCGGCCGCCTGCCCGGCGCCGACGTCCGGGCCGGCACCGCGGAGTCGATCCCGCTGCCGGACGCGTGCGTGGACGGGGTGATCGTCGCCTCCGCGTGGCACTGGTTCGACACCGGCCGGGCGGTCCCCGAGATCGCCCGCGTGCTGCGGCCCGGCGGCCGGCTGGGCATCGTCTGGAACGGTATCGACCGCAGCGTCGACTGGGTGGACCGCTGGTCGAGCGGCCTCGGCGACCACGGCGGCCAGCCCGCCCCCGAGGGCCGCGTCGCCCGCCGGGGCGAGCTGCTGCGCGCGGCGCTGGAGGCGCCGGACTCCCCCTTCGGCGGCCTGGAGCACGCCGTCTTCACCACCACCCGGCGCAGCACCCCCGCGCAGACCACGGCGCTGCTCGGCACCTACAGCCGCGTCATCCTCCTGCCCGAGGCCGAGCGCGAAGCCCACCTCGCCCGGGCCCTCGACGCGCTGTGCGCCGAGCTCGGCATCGGGCCCGACGACGCCTTCGCCCTCCCCTTCCGCGCCCTCGCGTGGCGCACCACCCGCCGCTGACGGCTGGTCGGCGGGGCCGGACCTGGTGGGGGCGGAAGGTGCGGCGCGGGCCGCCGCCGCTCGTCGTCGTGATCTGACAGGCGCCCGCCGCCGGTCCGGCGGTTCCGGACGGGCCGCCCGGCGGTGGGATCGCGGGCCGCGAGGCGGCAGGTCCGCACAAGCGAAGGACCGTAAGGACATGACCTGTGCCCGGACATCCCGGGGCGAGCGGCTGCGGCGCTTCCCTCACCGCCCGGCGGGTGCACCGCGCGGCGGCTGCTGCGTCTGCGGGAGGCCGGGTAACGCGGCCAGCCGGGCCAGGCCCGCGGTCCGCCGGTGGGCGAGGTCGGCGGCGGGCGCCGGGGGTGCACCGGTGGCGGTGGCGGCGACGGCGGCGAACTCGGCCGGGGTGAGGTCGGGGTGGCGGTCGATCCAGCCGGGGTCGGCGAACGGCATGTCCAGGGCGGCGCGGTGCAGGTCCAGGACGAGTCGGGGCGGCGCGGGCGCACGCCCCGACGCGAGCGCGGCCAGCACCGCGGGCCAGTCCACGCGGCCCTCGCCGAGCGGGCGCATCCGGCGTTCCAGGCCGCGGGAGGTCCAGGCGGTGTCCGCGTCGTCGAGGAAGACGGTGTGGGTCCAGTCGGCGACCCGCGCGGCCGCGGCGACCGGGTCCTCCAGCCGGCACAGCACGTTGACCGGGCTGTAGCCGACCAGGAGGCCGCCGTGGCCGACCTGCTCGCGGAAGCGGGCCAGTTCGAAGGTGGTCATCTCCTCGTGGGTCTTCAGCACCAGCGGGAGCCCGTGGTCGGCGCAGCGTTCGGCGAGCCGGCGGACCAGGGGCGCGGTGGCGGCGAGCTGGTCGGCCCAGGGCGGTGCGGTGCTGAAGCGGTCCTCCTCGGTGCCGACGGTGAAGTGCGCGGACTCCGCGCCCAGCCGCGCGGCGGCCCGCACCATGCGGTGCAGGCCGGCTTCGAGGTCGCCGTGGCCGAGCCGGAGCGCGTCGCCGGCGCGCTCCGGCCGGGTGGTGTTGACCGCGCCGAGGCCGACGGCCACGGTGACGTCCGCCGCGCCGAGGGCGGCCCGGGCGGTGTCGAGCGCGGCGCCGTCCAGGTCCGCGTCCACCCACTGCGGGCCGGGCAGGTGGCAGCGGCGCAGGCCGAGGGCGTGCAGCGCGGCCACCATCCCGTCCAGAGTGCCGGGGGCGCCGGGCAGGTCGCGCAGGACGATGCCGCGCGGGTCGCCGCTCATGCCCGCGTCGCCGCCGCGTCCAGCGCGATGCCGTGGCTCTCGGCCGCCGCCCGCACGTGGTCGAGCGAAGTGTGGACGTAGGCCCAGGCGTCCTCCAGCGTCCAGGACGCGGCGGCGTACGCGGCGTGTCCGGGGACCTCTCCTGCGGCCACGCGCTCCTCGTGCCGCTGGACCAGCAGGAAGTAGGCGGCGAGTTCCCCGGGGGTCAGGTCGGGGTGGCCGGCCATCCACTCGGGTTCGTAGACGGAGATCGCCGCGCGGCGGTCGGCGCCGCGGCGCGGCAGATGCGGGGCGCCGCCGTAGTCGCGCACTTCGAGGGAGAGGTTCAGGTCGGGGTTGGCCTCGTACAGGATCGGCAGGATCGCGCCGATGTCCACGCAGCCGTCGCCGACCGGCCGCATCTGGAAGGCGAGTCCGTCGGGGCGGCGGAAGAGGGCGGCGTCCTTGATGTGGGTCTGGCGGACGTAGGGGGCGATGCGGCGGGCGGCCAGGACCGGGTCCTCGGCGCGCTGGAGGACGTTGGCGGTGTCGAAGGTGATGCCGAGGGTGTCGGGTCCGACGGTCTCGACCAGGCGGACGAGTTCGAAGGTGGTGATCTCCTCGTGGGTCTCGAGGTTGATGTGGAGGCCCAGGTCCCGGGCGATGGGTGCGAGGGTGGTCAGGAAGCGGCCGGTGGCGGCGAGTTGGTCGCTCCAGGGGACGTCGGTGCGGAACCGGTCGTAGGCGAACCGGCCCTCGTACGGCTTGATGGTGGCGGTCTCGCCCCACAGTTCGGTGATGCCGACGGCGGCGGCCGCCTCCATCATGCGGCGGAATCCGGCGACGGTGTCGCCGTCGCCGAGGGCGCGCAGTTCGGGCGACTCGGCGGTGTTGTACGGGTTGACCTTGCCGAGGCCGGCTTCGAGGTAGAGGCCCAGTTCGTCGGCGCGGGTGCGCACGTCGGCCAGCTCGCCGGGGTCGAGGGTGTCGCTGAGGTGCAGCAGGGTGCGGAAGAACAGTCCCGCCAGGCCGTGTTCGGCGGCGCGTTCGAGTTGCTGCACGGCGGTGTACTTCGCCGATTCGGGGAGCTTGAGGGCGTCGCTTCCGAGCCGCATGGCGGCTCCTTTCTGCGCGGGGCGGCTCTGCCCAGGGGTTCCGGGGAGAGCACCGGGAAGGAAGGGGGAGGAGCGGGCAGGGGGTCAGGTCAGGTGCGGGCGGCGAGCGCCCGGTCGGGGTCGGGGGCCGCGTCGAGCAGCCGGCGGGTGTAGGGGTGCCGGGGGTCGGCGAGGATCTGCTCCCGGGGGCCCTCCTCGACGATCCGGCCGGCTTGCAGGACGTACACCCGCGAGCACAGGTGGTCGACGACGGCGAGGTCGTGGGAGACGAAGAGGAGGGACAGGCCGAGCTGTTCGCGCATGTCGAGCAGGAGGTTGAGCACCTGGGCCTGCACGGACACGTCGAGCGCGGAGACGGGCTCGTCGCACACCAGGAGCCGGGGCGAGACCGCCAGCGCCCGGGCGATCGCGATCCGCTGGAGCTGCCCGCCGGAGAAGGAGGCGGGGTGGCGGTCCTGGTGGCCGGGGTTGATGCCGACGGTCTCCAGGAGTTCGGCGACCTTCTCGCGGCGGGCGGCGGCGGGCAGCTCGCGCCGGTGGACGAGCAGTCCCTCGGCGACGAGTTGGTGGGCGGTCATCCGCGGGTTGAGGCTGCCGGCGGGGTCCTGGTGGACCATCTGCACCTCGCGGCGGTAGCCGCGCAGCGCGTTGCGGCCCATCGTCAGCAGGTTGCGGCCGTCGAAGGCCAGCGACCCGGCGTCGGGCTGCACCAGCCTCATCACGCACCGCAGCAGCGTGGACTTGCCCGAGCCGGACTCGCCGACCAGGCCGACCACTTCGCCCTGGCCGACCGTCAGGTCCACGTCGGTGAGGGCCTGGTGGGCCGGGCGGCCCGGGGACCGGTAGGTCTTGGACAGTCCGTCGACGGCGAGCAGGCTCATGCGGGTGCTCCTTGGGCCGGGCGGGCGGGGTCGGCGGTGACCGGGCAGGCGGCGCGGTGCGGGCCGGACTCCGGCTGGGGTACGGGCCTGCTGGTGCGGCAGGCGTCCTCGGCGAGCGGGCAGCGCGGGTGGAAGGCGCAGCCGCCGGGGCGCGCGGCGGGGTCGGGCGGGGTGCCGGGCAGCGCGGTGAGGCGGTGCCGGTGGGCGCCCAGCCGCGGCACCGCGCCGAGCAGGGCCCGGGTGTAGGGGTGGCGCGGTTTCTCCAGCAGCGGCCGTACGGGGGCGGACTCCACGACGCGGCCGGAGTACAGGACCTCCACCCGGTCGGCGAAGGAGGCGACCACGCCCACGTCGTGGGTGATGAGCAGCACGGCGAGGCCGCGTTCGCGCGAGACGGTGGTGAGCAGTTCCATCACCTGCTGCTGGACGCGCGCGTCCAGGGCGGTGGTCGGTTCGTCGGCGAGCAGCAGGGCCGGCCGGCAGACCAGCGCCATGGCCAGGGCGACGCGTTGGCGCAGGCCGCCGGAGAACTCGTGCGGGTAGGCGCGGGCGCGGCGTTCGGCGTCGGGGACGCCGAGTTCGCCGAGCATGGCGGCGGCGCGGCGGCGGGCCTGCTTGCGGGGGACGGAGCGGGCCAGCAGCGGTTCGGCGACCTGGTCGCCGACGGTCATCAGGGGGTTGAGGGCCGCCAGCGGGTCCTGGGTGACCATGGCGACGCGGCTGCCGCGCAGCCGGGTGAGGTCGCGTTCGGGCAGGTCGAGCAGTTCGCGGCCGTCGAGGCGGACGCTGCCGGTGAGTGTGACGGAGTCGTCCAGCCGCATCAGGGCGCGGGCGGTGACGGACTTGCCGGAGCCGGACTCGCCGACCAGGGCGAGGCGTTCGCCCGCGTCGATGCCGAAGGAGAGGTCCTCGACGAGGGGGACGGGGCGGCCGCCGGGGCCGGTGGCGGTGATGTGCAGGGCGTTGACATCGAGCAGGCGGGTCACGGCCGGCTCCCCTCGGCGTGTCCAGCGGTGCCGGTGGTGGTCCCGGTGCCGGCGGACGGGTCGGCGGACGGGTCGGCCGCGGTGAGGGCGTCGGCGGCGCTCGCGGCGCGGGCGCGCAGCGCGGGGTCGGTACGCAGGTGCAGCATGTCGCCGAGCAGCCCGAAGGCGGCGGTGGTCACCGCGATGGCCAGCCCCGGGAAGAGCGCGGTCCACCAGGCCGTGGAGACGTATCCCTTGGCGCTGTTCACCATGGCGCCCCACTCCGCGGAGGGCGGTTGGGCGCCGGCGCCCACGAAGGACAGGGCGCCGATGACCAGGACGGTGTTGCCGATGTCGCCGGCCCACTTCACCCACACCGCGGGCAGCGAGTTCGGCAGGATGTGCCGGGCCATCAGCCGTACGGGCCCGACGCCGAGGGTGCGGGCGCCCTCGATGTAGGGCAGGGCGCTGGTCTCGGCGATGATGCCGCGCAGCAGCCGGGCGGTCATCGGCCAGCCGGTGAGGATGAGGGCGACGATCGCGGACTTGAGTCCGGCGCCGAGTGCGGCGGTGACCGCGAGCGCGAAGACCAGGCCGGGGAAGGCGAGGACGACGTCGGTGAAGCGCATCAGCGCCTCGTCGACCAGGCGCGGGCCGAGCGCGGCGGCGACGGCGACGAGCGTGCCGAGCAGCGCGTAGCCCAGGACGATGACCACCGAGGACAGCAGGGTGGTGCGGGCACCGGCCACGATGCGCCAGGCGATGTCGCGGCCCTGGTCGTCGGTGCCGAGCAGGTGCGCGCCGTTGGGGGCGTGCCGGGCGAGGTCGATGTGCGAGGTGTACACGTCGGGTGCCAGCAGCGGCCCGACGACGGCGACGAGCAGCAGGAGCGCGACGAGGGCGACGGTGGCGGTGTCGAGCAGCGGGTTGGGGCCCGAGCGCAGGCCCCAGGCCGTCTTCGGCCGGCGGCGCAGCGGGGGGCGGCGGCCGGGCCGGGGCCGGGGCGCGGCGGAGGTGAGGGTGGCCATGGTCATGCTCCGATCGCGGTGGCGCGCACGCGCGGGTCGCGGACGATCTGGATCAGGTCGACGACGAGGCTGGTGGCGACGACGATCACGCCGATGACCAGCACGCCGCCCTCGACGGAGACGGTGTCCTTCTGCGCGACGGCGTTGGTGAGGAAGGCGCCGAGGCCGCTGCGGCCGAAGACGGACTCCACCAGCACCGCGCCGCCGAAGAGGTAGCCGAACTCGATGCCGAGCAGGATCACCACCGGGGTGAGGGCCTGCGGCAGGACGTGCCGGCGGATCAGCCGCCCGCGCGGCACTCCCCCGGCGCGGGCGACCAGCACGTGCTCGCGGGTCAGGACGCGCAGCAGTTCGGCGCGGGCGACCCGGTAGGTCATGCCGATCTGCGGCACGGCGAGCACCAGGGCGGGCAGGAACAGGTGCTGGACGGCGTCCCAGGCCGCGGCGGGGTTCCCGGCGAGCAGCGCGTCGAGCACGGTGGACCCGGTCACGCGCGGCACGTCGTACCAGGCGGACAGCGAGCCGGAGATGGGCAGGAGGCCCAGCCGGGAGCCCAGCAGGTACTGGAGCATCAGGGCCAGCCAGAAGACGGGCAGGCCCGCGCAGGCCACGACCAGGACGCGGCGTACGGCGTCCCCGGCGCCGCGGTCGCGCAGCGCGGACAGCGCTGCCAGCGGCAGGGCGACGGCCACGCTGATCACCAGGGCGGCGACGACGAGTTCGGCGGTGCCGGGCAGTACGTCCCAGACGGCCTTGGCGACCGGCCCCTGGGTGGAACCGGACGTGCCCAGGTCACCGCGGGCGATCCGGCCGAGGTAGCGCAGCCACTGCACCAGCAGTGGGGAGTCCAGGCCCAGCCGCTGCCGGGCCGCGGCCACCTGGGCGTCGGTGGCACCGGTGCCCGCGGCCACCCGGGCCTCGTCGCCGGGGACGAGCTTGAGCAGGAGGAAGACCACGGTGGCCAGGGTGACCAGGGTCGCGGCCGCGCCCAGCAGGCGGCGCAGCGCCCACAGCGCGGTGGCGGTGGCGGGCCTTCTCATCAGCTCGCCCTGCCCGCGCCGACCGTCAGGTCCCGCAGGGAGACGCCGCCGGCGGCTGCGGGGGTGGTGACGCCGCCGATGTCGGCGCGGCCGGCGTAGGTGTTGTCGATGGTGTAGAGCGGCATCGAGGCGGCGTCGGCGTCGATGGTCTTCTGCGCGTCCTCGTACAGGCCGCAGCGGGTGGCGGCGTCGGCGGAGCGGGCGGCCTGGTTCAGCAGGGCGTCGACCTTGGCGTCGTGGTAGGCGCCCTTGTTGGTGCCGGTCGCGGCGGAGGAGTAGGTGTCGGCCACCATGACGCCGGCGTCCGGGTAGGGGGCGGACTCGGTCAGCAGCATGATGTCGGGGATCTTCGCCGGGTCGTCGAGCATGGTCAGGTAGTCGGCGAAGGCGATCGGCTGGAGCTTGAGGGTGACGCCGATCTGCTTCAGGTCGGACTGGAGCAGGGTGGCCTCGCCGGCCTGCTCGGCGAAGGCCGGCTGGTAGCGCATGGTGAGGGTCTTGCTCTTCAGGCCGGCGGCGGCCAGGTCCTTCTTCGCCGCGGCCAGGTCCTGGTGGACGGCGGGCAGTTTCGGGCGGCAGGTCATGTTGGTGGGCAGCGGGCCGTCGGCGAGGGTGCCGCGGCCGGCGCGGATGTTCTTCAGGCCGCCCGCGTAGTCGTAGGCCGCGCGCAGCGCCTCGCGCAGGGACTTGTCGGCAAGCGGACCGTGGGAGGTGTTGAAGTAGATGACGGCCTGGCCGCCGGATATGTCCTGCGTCTGGAGGCCCGCGCTCTTCAGGTCGGCGGCGGAGTCCGGGGAGACCTGGCCGAGGTCGACGGTCCCGGCCTTCAACTCGTCGCGGACGGTGGCGAACTCGTCGATGCGGCGCATGGTGAAGGTGCGCGGGCGGTCGTCCTCGAAGTCCCAGTAGCGGGCGTAGCGGGTGGTGGTGTAGGTGCCGGCGGACGCGGACTTCAGGGTGTAGGGGCCGGAGCCGGCGTCGTGGTCCAGCAGGTAGGACTGGCCGCGGTCGCTGCCGGCGTGCTGCTTCACCAGGGCGGAGTCGACGATGTAGACGCGGCTGAGCGCGCCGAGGAAGAGCGGGTCGGCCTTCTTCAGCCGCAGCGTCAGGTGGTGGGCGTCGGTGACCTGGGCGGAGGCGTAGGTGCTGATCTGGGCGGCGATCCCGGATTTCAGGTCGCGGTAGCGGTCGAGGCTGTAAGCGACGTCGGCGGCGGTCAGCGGGGTGCCGTCGTGGAAGGTGACGCCGTCGCGCAGGGTGATGGAGACGCTGGTCAGGTCCTTGGCGTAGGTGGAGGCGGTGGCCAGGCGCGGGACCATCCGGCCCTTGCTGTCGTAGCCGACGAGCGTGTCGTACAGCAGCTGGTCGACGTTGTCGGTCTGGGCGTAGCTGGACTGCGCCGGGTCCAGGGTCGTGACCTCGTTGCGGTAGGCGTAGACGAGGCTGCTGCTGCCCGCGCCGGAGGTGGAGCCGCCGCCTGCGGTGCTGCCCGCGGTGCAGGCGGTGGCGCCCAGCAGGGTGGTGGCGACGACGGTGACGGCCAGCCGGCGGGACCTGGCCGGGGCGGGCGGGGCGAGGTGCGACCGCAGGAACGCTGACATGGAAAGGCTCCTCACCTGAGAGACGGGTGTCCTCGAAGCGGGCGCCGCCGCCGCGCGGTGCGCCCTCGGGCTGCCGCGACGGCGGCCCGGAATGCCAGGACGGTATACCGTTTTGTATGAGCGATCCGACGACATCAGGTAAAACCCGTGTTACATGGCTCGTCCGACCGCGAGACCTTTCCCGGATATGCGATTCTGGTATACAGATGGGGTTGGAGCGGGGCGCCGGACCGGCGCCGGCTCCCCCACCACGGCCCCCGACAGCGAGGCGAAGACACCCATGCGCGTGCTAGTGGTCAACTGCAACACCTCGACGGCCATGACCCGGGGCATCGAGGCCGTGGCGCGCGCGGCGGCCCGGCCCGGCACGGACGTCGTGGCCGTCCAGCCCTCCTGGGGCGTGGAGTCCGCCGAGGGCTACTACGACAGCTTCATCTCCGCGGCGGCCGTACTGGACCTGCTGAGCACCACCGCGGAGCGGTTCGACGCCGTGGTGATGGCCGGATTCGGCGAGCACGGGCGGGAAGGGGCGCGGCAGTTGCTGCGCGTACCGGTCGTGGACATCACCGAGGCCGCCGCCCAGCTCGCCTGCCTGCTGGGCTCGCGCTACGGCGTGGTCACCACGGTGCCGCAGGCCGTCGCGCCGGTCCGCGACAGCCTGCGGACCGCCGGGCTGCTGGAGCGCTGCGCGGGCGTGCGCGCCTGCGACATCGGGGTCCTCGCGCTGGAGGAGGACATCGCGCGCACCGCGGACTCGCTCGCCGTCGAGGGCCGGCGGCTGCTGGCGGAGGGCGCGGACGTGCTGGTGCTGGGCTGCGCGGGGATGGGCGGGCTGGACGCCCGCCTGGAGGCAGTACTCGGGGTGCCGGTCGTGGACGGGGTGGCCGCGGCCGTCGCGCTCGCCGAGGCGCTGGTCGGCCTCGGCAAGCGCACCACGGCCGCCGGGCCCTACACGCCGCCGGCCGCCAAGCACCGCCCCGGCTGGCCGGCTGCCCTCGCCGCGCTCACGGCGCCGGCCCCCACCCGCTGACCTCCGCTCCCCGCCCGCCTCCTGCCCTTGCCCGCCTCCTGCCCTTCGTGCCTGAACTGGAGTTGGAATGCTCAATCCCGAACGCCGGCCGCATGTCCCCGGCAGCCACGCGGTCAGCCCGGTGAACTTCGACCCGCAGGTACTGGCGGAGTTCGACTTCCCCGCGCCGCTGCGGCTGATCGACTCCACGCTGCGCAAGACGCTCTTCACCGCCGGGCACACCACCTCCCGGCTCGGATTCCAGCGCATCGCCGAGGCGCTGACCGAGCTGGGTGTGCGCGAGGAGAGCATCAACGTCAACTGGACCGGGGCGACGTACCCGGCCCCGCAGGACTGGGCGCTGCTGGAGGCCGTCGTCGAGGGCGGCTTCCCGTTCCGGCTCAACGTCTACACCGACACGCTCGTCGGCAACGGCCGCGACCACCAGCCGGTCTCGATGCGGCAGACCGTCGACATGCTCGCCGCGGCGGGCGTGACCACCGCCGCCCCGGGCATCCTCCAGGCGCCGGACGACGACGCGCAGAAGCGCCAACTCGACGAGCTGGAGGCGTACTTCGCCTACGCCGGGCAGGCCGGCCTGGACACCACCATCACCTTCGCGCAGGTCGGGCGGCGCGACTTCGACCGGATGCTGGCCATGGCCGACCACGCGGTGCGGCTCGGCGCGCGCCGGCTTGACCTGATGGACTCCACCAGCAGCCTCGCCCCCGAGGCGATGAAGCGCTTCGTGCGCCGCTTCCGGGCCGGGCTGGCCCGGCAGGTGCCGCTGACGATGCACGTCCACGACGAGTTCGGGCTCGCCACCGCGGGCGCGATCGCCGCGGCCACCGCGGGCGCCCACCCGGACGTCGCCATGAACGGCATGTCCTACCGCTGCGGCTTCGCCCCGCTGGAGGAGGTGGTACTCGCGCTGGAGACCCTCTACGGCGTGGACACCGGCCTGCGGCTGGAGCGCATCCAGCACGTCGCCCGGGTGGTGGCCCGCGAGTCGGGTGTGCCGCTGCCGCCGCTGAAGCCGCTGACCGGCGGCTACGCCTACCTCAAGCACATGCCCGGCGACGTGGCCGCCGCCCTCACGCAGGGGCAGGACGCCTTCCCCCCGGTCAGCCACGGCCTGGTGCCGGCCCGGATGGGGCAGGAGATGACGTGGGTGTGGGGCGGCCTCAGCTCCGAGGGCATGGTGCGGGCGCTCGCCGCGCAGCAGGGCCACGACGACCTGACCGGCGCGGAGACCCGGGCCCTGCGCCGCTGCCTGGACGCCGCGGTCGCGGCCGTGCCCGCCTACCCGCGGTGGCTGTCGCCGCAGCAGGCGGCCGCGCGCTTCGACGCGGTGCTGGCGGGCCTGCGGCAGGTGCCGGAACCGGCGTCGGCGCGCTGGGCGTTGCACGCCGCGAACCCGCACGGGCCCTGGCGGGAGCGGGTGCTGGCGCGGGCCGGGGACTCCGCGACCGTCGCCGAACTCGTCGACGCGGCCTGGCAGGAGGTCGAGGCGGCGTCGACGGCGGACCTGGTGGCGATGCTGGCCCACTGCAAGCCGATGGCGGCAGAGCCGGAGCGGGCCGAACCGCACCAGGACGGTGCGGCGGCCGAGGCGCGGGCGGTGCGCGACGGGATGTCGGCGCGCGAGGAGTCCGGTGTGCTGGACGCCGACGGCGCCGTGCGCCGCCTCGTCGCCGAACTCGCCGCGGGCTACGAGCGCGGCCTCGGCTTCCGCTACGTGCTCTCCAGCGCCGGGCTCGGCGCACAGGACGTACTGATGGACGTACGCATCCGCTCCGGGCGCGAGGAAGAGGTCGAACTGCACCGCGCGCGCCGGGAGTTGCGCACCATCATCGACAATCGTCTGGCCCAGCTGCTGATCCTTGCGGAGGTTACCCCATGACCAGCCGGCCCGCCGGAGACACCGCTGCCGGCCCGCCCGCGGCCCGCCCGTCGTCCGCCGAACCCTCGCTGGCCGCGCAGACCTACACCGCGCTGCGCCGCCGCATCCTGGTCGGCACCTATCCGCAGGGGTCGCGACTGCCGGAGCAGAAGATCGCCGAGGACCTGTCGGTCTCGCGGGTGCCGCTGCGCGAGGCGATCCAGCAGTTGGAGACCGACAGCCTGGTCCGCACGGTGCCGCGGCGCGGCGCCGTGGTGGACACCTGGACCACGCAGGCCGTCCACGACCTGTTCGACGTCCGGCTGGCGCTGGAGGTGTCCGCCGCGGGGCTCGCCGCCCGGCGGATGGCACAGGGCCAGGACGCGACCGACATGGAGGCCGCGCTCGCCCGCTCGCACCGCTACCTGGACGGCGCCGGCGGGCACGACGACCTCAGCGTGGCCGAGGCGAGCGCCGCCTTCCACCAGGCGGTCGTGCTCAGCACCGGCAACGCCCTGATGTCCTCGCTGATGAACGCGGTCGTCAGCCGCATGGTGTGGCTGTTCTACCTGACCTCCGGCCGCGACCAGAACCTCGCCTGCCAGGAGCACCACGAACTGTTCGACGCGATCCGCTCCGGCCACCAGCGCACCGCCGAGTCGGTGGCGTACGCGCACATCGAGCGCGGCCGCATCCCGACCCTGAGCGCTTTCGGGAAGTGACATGACCCAGCACGACCAGCGGCCCGGCCACCGGGCCGGCAGCCTGCTTCTGACCGGCGCCCGCCCGTGGGGCGGCGACGCCGTCGACGTCCTGATCCGCGACGGCGCCGTCGCCGCCGTGACTCCCCCGGGCGCCGCCGCGCCCGCCGGACCGGGCACGCCCGCGCTGGACGCGCCCGAGCTGGACGCGGCGGGCCGGCTGCTGCTGCCCGCCTTCAGCGACACCCACGTCCACCTGGACTCCAACCGGGTCGGGCTGCCCTGGCGCCCGAACGACTCCCCGGGCGGCATCTGGCCCAACGTCCTGCACGACCGCGCCCACTGGCGTACGGCGGAGACCTCGATCGAGGAGCGCGCCCGGCACCTGCTGGGCGTGCTCGTCGCCCACGGCACCACGCGGGTCCGGTCGTTCGCGCAGATCGACGCCGACGCGGGGCTGGAGCGCTTCGCGGCGGTGCGCGCCGCGCGCGAGCACCACGCGGGCCGCGCCGAGGTGCAGATCGTGGCGTTCCCGCAGGCGGGGCTTCTGCGCGAGCCGGGGGTGCCCGAGCTGATGGCGCGGGCACTGGAGGAGGGCGCCGACGTGGTCGGCGGCATCGACCCCTGCGCGCTGGACGGCGACCCGGTGCGGCACCTGGACATCGTCTTCGGACTGGCCGAGCGGTTCGGCGCGCCGGTGGACGTCCATCTGCACGAGCCGGGCGAACTGGGCCTGTTCAGCCTGGCGAAGATCATGGAGCGCACCGCGGCCCTGGGGATGGCCGGGCAGGTCACCGTCTCGCACGCCTTCGCGCTCGCGCACCTGCCGGAGCCGAAGCTGCAAGAGGCCCTGGAACGGATGGCGGAGCTGGACATCGCCGTGACCACCTGCGCGCCGGCCGGTCCGAACACGCTGCCGCTGACGAAGCTCACCGGGGCGGGCCTGCGGGTCGGTCTCGGCGACGACGGCCAGCGCGACTACTGGTCGCCGTACGGAAACGGCGACCTGCTCGACCGGACCTGGCAGCTGGCCTTCACCAACGGCTTCCGCAACGACCCGCAGGTGGAGCACGCGCTCGCCGTCGCCACCGCCGGGGGCGCCCGCATCGTCTCGGGCACGGCGCCGCGGCCGGGCGGCGGCCCGTACCCGGGGGTCGCGGTGGGCGACCCGGCGGACTTCGTGCTGCTGGACGCGCAGGCGCCCGCGGCGGCCGTGATGGACCGGCCGCGCGGCCGGGTGGTGCTGCGCCGCGGCCGGGTGGTGGCCGTGGACCTGATGCTGGTCGACGCGTGATCCGGCTGCGCGCCGACCACGTCCTGGCCTGGGCGGGCGCGGACCACGTGCTGCTGCGTGACGGCGAGGTGGCCGTGGACGGCGGCCGGATCGTGGGTGTCGGGCCGCGGACGGCGGCGGCGCCGGCGCCGGGCGTCGAGGTCGTGGAACTGGGGGCGGCGCTGCTGATGCCGGGGCTGATCGACCTCGACGCGCTCGCCGACATCGACCACGCCCTGCTGGACTCCTTCGGCGACCCCCAGCTCGCGCGGGACCTCAACTGGTCGCAGCGGTACGCCGCGGACGGCCCGCGGGAGGTGTTCAGCCGGGCGGAGAAGGCCTTCGTGCGCCGGTACGCCTTCGTCCAGTTGCTGCTGCACGGCGTCACCACCGCGATGCCGATCGCCGCGGAGACGCACAGCGGCTGGGCCGAGACCTACGACGAGGCCGTGGACATGGCGGACGAGGCCCGCGCGCTCGGGCTGCGCTGCTATCTCGGACCCAGTTACCGGTCCGGGGTCAACGTGGTGCGCGCGGACGGCACCGCGGCGGTGTGGTGGGACGAGGCGGCCGGGCGGGCCGGTTTCGACGGCGCGGTGCGCTTCGCGCGCCTGCTGCGTGAGCGGGGCGACGACCTGCTGCGCCCGGTCCTGCTGCCCTGCCGGATCGAGACGGTGACGGACGAGTTGCTGACCGCCACCGCCGAGGCGGCGCGCACTTTGGACGTCAAGGTCCGGCTGCACTGCCTGCAAGGCGTCGGCGAGCGGGCCCGGCTGGCCGAACAGGGGCGCGGCGACCCGCTGTCGGTGCTGGCGCGGACCGGGCTGCTGGGCGGACGGCTGCTGGTGCCGCACGGCATCCACCTCGACGCGCACTCCTCGGTCGGGGCGGGCACCGACCGGGACCTGGCGCGGCTGGCGGCCCACCAGGTCAGTGTCATCCACTGCCCGTTGACCTCGGCCCGCTACGGCTCGGCCATGGAGACCTTCGCCCGTTACCGGGCGGCGGGGGTGAACATCGCGCTGGGTACCGACTCCTTCCCGCCGGACCTGGTGCGCGGCATGGACTTCGGGGTCAACCTCGCGAAGGTGCAGAGCGGCCGGCTGGACACGGCCACGCCCGCGGACTACGTACGGGCGGCCACCGTGGCCGGGGCGCGGGCGCTGGGGCGCGCGGACCTGGGCCGGATCGCGCCGGGCGCACAGGCCGACCTGGTCGCCTTCGCGCTGGACGACCTGCGGGACGGGGTGCTCGACGACCCGGTCCGCACCCTGCTGTACAACAGCAGCGCCCGCGCCGCCCGCCTGTCGATGGTCGCCGGGCGCGTGGTCGTCCGGGACGGGCGAGTGCCGGGGGTGGACGCGGCCGTCCTGCGGGCGCGGGCGCAGGAGCTGTTCGGGCGGATGAAGGCCGGCTACGGGGTGCGGGACCGGCGGGGGCGTTCACCGGAGCACCTGTTCCCGCCGAGCTTCCCGCTGTCCTGAACTCCGGTGCGCGCGGGGGGCGTCAGCGGCGGTCGTAGCGCAGGTCGGGCCGGCGCAGGACGTCGCCGATCCAGTCGAGGGTGAAGGCCGCCAACTCCCGTGGGGGGCCGGTGTGGCGGCGCGGCTCGATGCCCGGCCACTCCTGCGTGGGCTGGAGGCTGCAGAGGTGCAGTTCGGTGCAGAGCACGCTGTCCGCCTCCAGGCAGGCGCCGACGGCGAAGCCGTGGACCCGCTGCCAGGGCAGGTCCACCACCAGCCGCATCTCGTCGTGCTCGGCGGTGTTGCCGTCGTCGTCCGGTTCGTCGTGCGGGAAGAACAGCACGAACGTGTCGTCGGGCCGGCAGGGCCAGTCGGCGGCCCCGGCCCGTACCAGGCGCAGGAACTCCCGTTGTGACGCCGCGCACGTCGCCGGGGTGGGGTCGTCCTCGTCGAAGGAGAACCAGAGGGGGTCCATACCGGGAGCGTAGGGCGGTGCGGCCCGGTCGTACGACGGGTTTACCCCGCGGGGCGGGCGGGGGCGGGGACTTGACGGCGCCCATCTCTAAGGTAAGGCTTACCTAAGCATTAAATGACAGCGTGTTGCGCCGCCCGGACGCGCGGCGCCGCCCTGCCCGTACGCCCTATCAGCCCCAACCTCCCCAACCGCCCGATCCGTCTGGAGGACCGACATGCCCCTGGAGCACTCGGAGACCATCGCCCAGCTCGCGAACGGTGAACTCAACGACGTCGTCAAGGCGTTCGCCGCGAACCCCGCGTACCGGGCCGCCGAGTGGGAGGAGCTCACCACCGAGCAGAACCCCTACCGCCGGCCAGTGCGCCCGGACGACCTGGCGTGGCTGGACTACGGCCGGAAGATGCCGGCGGCCAAGGCGCTCAAGCTGAGCGCGCTGCTCGGCCACCGGATGCTGCGCAACGTCTACGACAGCGGTCTGCTCTTCCTGCCGCCCGCCGCCGACGAGGCCGCCGGGCGCGACGCGGCCACGTTCTACAGCGACGAGAACCGCGTGCTCGGCGCGCTCGCCGCCCCGATCCTGGAGCAGCACCTGTTCAGCCTGCTGGACGGCGAGCGCAAGTCGCTGCCCGGCTACTCCCCCGACCAGGTCGCCACCGCCGTGCAGGAGTACCACCAGCAGCGGCTGGCCGAGCCGAACCGCGCGTTCACCACCGCGCTGGGCACCAAGGACCGCAAGGCGTCGGCGACGTTCGTGCTGCTCCAGCTGACCGCCTACCTCCCGGCGGCCTACCTCGCCACCGGGCGGGCCGCACTCGGCGAGTTCGACACCGCCCACCCGGGCGCGCGCACCGCGCTGCTGGACGACTACCGCACCTGGGCGGGGCTGCACGAGGAGTACCGGGCCCTGGTGGAGGGCGGCGGCCTGAAGACCACCACGGGCGCCTACTGGCAGCTGTACCTGGGCACGTCGCTGGCCCGGGGCAACCACCTGCACTGGCTCTCCCGCGACCGCGAGCGCTACCCGGAGTTCCTAGGCGCGCTGGTGCAGCACAGCATCGACCGGGCGGTGACCGCGGCCCGCCTGGCCGAGGTCTTCGAGGACGGCCTCGGCGTACGCTCCGGGCTGCTGCCGCACCTGGCCGAACAGACCAGCCACCTGCGGGAGTCCACCGACCGCTGGATCGCGCCGCTGCACCGCCTGTACGGGCCGGCCGGCGTGGAGCGCTTCCACCACGGCTTCGCGGACGCCGCCTGGTTCGCGCAAGCGTGGGACGAGGACCTGGCGCTCCAGCTCGCCTGGGCCGACGACATCCCGCTGCACCAGGAGAAGGCCGAGCGCATCCACCGCCACATCCAGGACAACGGCATCACCGTCGACCTCGACACCTTCGTGGAGAGCCACGAGGAGACCTCGACCACCCATGTGCACAACGAGCACCGGCTGGTGATGGTCGAGCGCGGCGAGATGCACTTCTGGAACAACGTCACGCACAAGATCGACCTGCACGAGGGCGACAAGGTGCTCATCCCGGTGTCGCGGCTGCACGGCTCCACGGTGCTGTCCGGCGAGTGCACCTACCACCAGCCGATCATCCCCGAGGAGATGTACGCCCGGTTCTGACCGCCGGCCGCCTCCGGTCCCCGGCGACCGCGCCGGAAGCCCTCCGACCCGGGATGGAGTCCCCCAGCATGCCCTCCCCTGTGCCCGACGCCCCTTCCTCCCGCCTTCCCTCCGACGGCCCCTCCCCCGGTGCTCCCGCCGGCTCCGGCTCCGCCTCCCCCCGCCCGGCGGCCCCCGGGGTGCGGACCCTCGGCGACGTGCCGGACTGGGGCCCGGCCGCCGCCTCGGACTTGCTGGCCACCCTGGTCGGCACCGAGCAGCCCTTCCCCTGCACCTTCGCGGTCGCCGCCGCCAAGAAGGAGTCCCTGCGCTTCGGCTTCGTCGGCAGCGCGCACGACCCGGCCGCGTGGGCGCCGCTCGCCGGCATCCTGCGCGAGTACCTCGACATCTACCGCGACCTGGGCAAGGACACCTCGCTGGTGGTGTTCTTCGGGCCGCCCGAGGAGCATCCGCTCGGCCTGGCCGAGTACTTCCACCGCTTCTGGGCGGTGCTCCAGCACCTGCACGACGGCGACACCGAGCCGTGGCCGGCCGGCACCCCGCTGGACCCCGAGGACCTGTGGTGGGAGTTCAGCTTCGCCGGCACCGAGATCTTCGTGGTCTGCAACACCCCCGCGCACGTCGACCGGCACAGCCGGCACAGCCCGCACTTCATGATCACCTTCCAGCCGCGCTGGGTCTTCGAGGGCCTGGAGCCGCACACCCCGCGCGGGGCCAGGGCCCGCCAGGTGATCCGCAACCGCATCCGGCGCTTCGACGGCATGGAGCCGGCCCCGCAGCTCGGCAACCACGGCGAGGAGGGCAACCGCGAGTGGCGGCAATACTTCCTGCCCGACAGCCCCGAGGGCAGCACCCCCTCCTGCCCGTTCCTGGCCCGGGCCGGCGCCCGTGAGCCGGCCGCGACCGGCGGCAGCCACCTGGTGCTGGTCAACGACGAGGGCCAGTCCTCGCTGTGGCCGGCGGCCGTCCCGGTACCGCCGCACTGGCACCCGACCGGCGTACGCGGCTCGCGCGAGGCGTGCCTGGCGTATGTGGTGCGGGTGTGGACGGACATGCGCCCGGCCTCCTCGCGCCGGCGCGACCTCGATCCGGTGGGGTAGCGCGGCGCGGGCCCGTACCGGGGGCGGGGACGCGAACTCCCGCCGCCGGTACGGTCGCGAGTGGGGGCGCCGTACGGGCGGTCCACAGCCGTACGGACGGTGCGCCGGTCCTTACCCGGCGCCCGGGGCCAGGGGGGCGAGGCCGTCCAGCAGCACGTCGAGCTTGCGGGCGAACCAGCGCTCCGGCTCGCCCCGGACGATGCCGGCCAGCGCCTCCCGCAGCCGCGGGTCGATCTCCTCCAGCGCGTCCGGCAGTTGTTCGCGCCGCAGTTCGGCCGCCCGCTGCGGGGTCGTGGCCTCCCCGTCGTCCTCGCCGCCCTGCCCGGCCAGGAAGAACATCAGCACCTGCTCGTGGACGACGTCGTGCGCCAGGATCGCGCTCTCGGCGCGGAAGCCGGCGTCCACCAGGCGGCTGACGACGCGCCCGTTCACCTTGCCGTACGCCTCGGAGTTGCCGCGAAGCGAGACGATGTGGCCGGCCAGGCCCGGGTGCCGCTCCAGCAGCCGGTAGGTCGCCCACGCGTGCGCCGCCAGGTCCTGGCGCCAACTCCCGGTCGGCTCGGGCCAGTCCGCGGCCGCGACGACCGCGTCCACGGTGGCCGCGACGAGGTCGTCGCGCGTGGCGAAGTAGCGGTAGAGCGTGGAGTGCTTGGTGCCCAGGCGCTGGGCGACGGTGCTCATGCCGAGCCTGCCGAAGCCGACGGCGACGGCCGCGCGGACGATCGCCTCGCGGTCGACCTGCGGCGGGCGGCCCAGCCGGGGGGTGCGCGGGGCCCGCCCCGCGGCCGGCGGCGCCTGGGTCCGTCCCGGCGGGGCCTCGGTCCGGCGCGGCGGGGCCGGCTCGCTCTTCCCGGTCATGGGCTCATTCTTCCCCAGCGGCCCCGACCTGGGCGAACCCGCCCGCCGGCCACCTTTAGCGACAGCCCGTTGCCAATGACTTTGGTAAGGCATACCTTTCTTTCGTTGCCCCCGCTCGCCCGCGACCGTACGGAGTGCCCCATGCCCCCGATCCAGGAGGAGCTGCGCCTGCGCGCCCGGCAGACCCGGCCGCGGGTCCGGGTCCGCCGCGCGCAGGTGCTGCGCACCGCCGAGCTGACCGCGCGGATGCGCCGGATCACCGTCGGCGGCCCGGACCTGGCCGGCTGCGCGGAGGGCGGACTGCCCGCCGACGCATGGAAGTTCATGCTCCCGCCGGCCGGGCGCCGCACCGTGGACCTGCCGGCGGCCGGCCCCGACGGCGCCCCCGCCTACCCGCCGGGCGCTCACCCGCCGGTGCTGCGCGCCTTCACCGCGCGCCGGATCGACCCGGACCGCAACGAACTGACGGTGGACGTGGTGCTGCACAGCGACACCCCCGCGAGCGTGTGGGCGCGCACCGCCCTGCCGGGCGACGAGGTCGCGCTCGCCGGTCCCCGGCACGACTTCGCCCCCTGCGCGCAGGCCGCCTGGCATCTGCTGGCCGGTGACGAGGCGGCGCTGCCCGCGATCGCGGCCATCCTCGAGGCGCTGCCCGACGGCACCCCTGTGGTGGCGCTCATCGAGGTCGACGGCCCGGCCGACCGGCTCGAACTGGCCGCGCCCGCCGGCGCGGACGTGCGCTGGCTCTACCGCGACGGCCTGCCGGCCGGGCCCGGCGGGCCCCTGGAGAAGGCGGTGCGCGACATCGGCCGGCCCTTCGCCGGGGCCCAGGCGTGGGTCGGCGCCGAGGCGGGCGCCGCCCGCGCGATCCGCCGCTGCCTGCTCGACGAACGCGGCCTGCCGCGGCCCCAGTTGCAGGCATCGGCGTACTGGAAGCGGGAGTTGACCAGTGACGAGCGGGACGTCGAGGTCCTTGCCGCGTACCAGGCCGCGGTGGCCGCCGGCGGCGACCCCTTCGACCCGTCCCTCACCACCGAAGCCGACCTGGCATAGCCCGCACCCTCGGCCCACCATGAGCCGCGCAGGCGTGCGCACCCCCACGTGCCCATGCTCCGGGACTTCCCCGCGGCCGCAGGCGGCGACCCGCAGGGCATCCGGGCATGCCGAACGCGGCCGGTCGCCGCCGCCGATCCGCGACTTGCCACCCGCCGCAGGCGGCCAGCCGCACCGCGGTCAGGCGCACGCGCAACAGCCGATCGGCGACCACGCCCGTCAGTCGCCAGCCCGCTTCCCCCTCCACTGCGGCCTCAAAGCAGCGGACAACGCGGCACCCGGGCCGCCTGAGCCAGCCAACCGCGTTCAGCAGCCCGGGACCTACGCCCGCGGTACCGGCCACAAGGGACAGGCCGCGCCACCTTGAATCCCCCCGAGGCGACTCCGGTGGGCCCCGCGGATCGGCGCGCGCCGAGCAGATGCCGTCCCACGGCCGCCGACGGCGAACTGCCGGGCAGCCGGGCGCGCGTCTACGCGTACCCGCAGGAGCCCACCAGGCCACACCCCGCCCTCCCGCGAGTCACCGCCGCGGGCGGCACATCGCACGGCATCCGGCCACTGCGGACACGGCCGTCAGCCGTAACCGCCACGGGACTGACCCTCGGCCCCACCGTCGGCCCCGCCTCCCTCAGCACCGCGCACCTGGGGTTGCCGGACGTGCGGTCGGCCTGGCCGGGCAGGGCCGGGTCCTCCCCAGTCGCTGGGGCGAGAGTTTTACGGGCGGGCGGGGAGGGATTTGCGGTCGAGTTTGCCGATCGCGGTGAGGGGGAGGGCGGGGAGGGCGGTGAGGCGGTCGGGGGTTTTGAAGGCGGCCACGCCGCGGTCGCGGAGGAAGGCGGCCAGTTGCGCGGGGGTGGGGCAGGCGGCGCCGTCCGCCAGGACGACGAACGCGGTGATGCGCTCGCCGAGCACGGGGTCGCGCTCGCCGACGACAGCGGCCTGCCGTACGGCCGGATGGGCGGCGAGGTGCTCCTCGACCTCCTCGGCGGAGACCTTCTCCCCGGCGCGGTTGATGACGTCCTTCACGCGCCCCTCGACCGCGAGGTTGCCGCCGGGCAGGCTGCGCACGAGGTCGCCGGTGCGGTACCACCCGCCGGTGAACGTACGGGAGTTGTGCTCGGGCAGCCGGTAGTAGCCGCGCAGCGTGTAGGGGCCGCGGGTGAGCAGTTCACCGACGGCGCCCTGCGGGACGGGGTGCCCGTCGGAGTCGACGACCCGCACCTCGTCGCCGGGGCTGAGCGGGCGGCCCTGGCAGGACAGCACCAGTTCCTCGGGGTCGTCGGGCCGAGTCAGGCACAGCAGTCCCTCGGCCATGCCGAAGACCTGCTGGAGGGTGCAGCCGAGCACGGGCCGGACCCGCGCGGCCGTGGCGGCGTCGGGCCGGGCGCCGCCGACCTGGAGCAGCCGCAGGCTGGAGAGGTCCTCGGGCAGCCACTCCTGCGCGTCGAGCCACATCGCCAGCAGCGACGGCACGAGCGCGGTGGCGGTGACGCGCTCCTCGGCGACCAGCCGCAGCGACTCCTGCGGGCTCGGGTCGTCGGGGAGGACCACGGTGCCGCCGACCGCGAGGGTGCCGAGGACCCCGGGGCAGGCGAGCGCGAAGTTGTGGGCGGCCGGGAGGGCGGCGAGGTAGACGGTGCCGCGGTCGAAGCCGCAGACCTCGGCGGCGGCGCGGGCGTTGTACGCGTAGTCGTCGTGGGTGCGCGGGATGAGTTTGGGCAGGCCGGTGGTGCCGCCGGACAGCAGGAAGAGGGCCGCGTCGCCGGAGGGGCCGGGCGGGGGCAGCGGGGTGTGCCGCAGGGCGCGGCCGGCGCGTTCCACGGCGTCGAGCGCGGTGAACTCCTGTGCGTCGCCGGCCACGAGGACGTGCCGCAGGGCGACGCCGGGCAGCGCGGCCACCCGGCGGGCGGTGTCGCGGTGGTCGTGGCCGAGGTAGCGGTCGGCGGTGAGGTAGGCGCGCGCGCCGGCGAAGCCGCACAGGTGGGCGATCTCGCGTTCGCGGTGGGCGGGCAGGGCGTAGACCGGCAGGGCACCGATCCGTAGCAGGGCGAAGGTGGCGAGGACGAACTCGGGCCGGTTGGGCAGGTGGACCACGACGCGGTCGCCGCGGGCCAGCCCGAGTGCGAGCAGCCCGCGGGCGAGGTCGTCGGCGCGGGTGTCGAGTTCCCGGTAGCCGATACGGGCGCCGCGGGCCACCAGCGCGGTGCGGTCGCCGTGTTCGGCGGCGGCGCGGCGCAGCAGCTCGCCGAGCGGTTCCCCCTTCCAGTAGCCGTCGCGGCGGTGGCGGTCGGCTTCCTCGGCGGGCCAGGGTACGCATCCGGGCAGCATGCGGGTCCTCTCGGCGGGTTCGCGTGCGGGCAGGGCGGCGGGACAGGACAGCGGGACGGCGGAAAGGCGGGACGGCGGCCGGGGACGGCGCCGGGAAGGGCGTCGGGAAGGGCGTCGGCGGGCGCGGGTCAGGGGCCCGGCACCAGGTGGGGCGCGACGCTGGCGAGCTTCTCGCAGGTCTCGCGGTACTCCCGGGCGGGCCGGGAGACCCCGACGATGCCCGCGCCGGCCCGCAGCCAGGTGCGGCCCTGGTGGGTGTAGACGGTGCGCAGCGCGAGCGCCGCGTCGAGGTCGCCGTCGGCGGTGGCGCGCAGCACGGCGCCGGAGTACAGCCCGCGGGCCGGTTCGTGGGCGGCGATCACCTCGTACGCCGCGGGTTTGGGGATGCCGGAGGCGGTGACGGCGGGGAAGAGCGCGGCCAGGGCGTCCCAGCTGGTGCGGTCCGCGCGCAGCCGGCCGCGGACCCGGGAGCCGAGGTGGCGGACGCTGCCGCGCTCCTTGACCGCCATGAACTCCTCGACGGCCACGCTGCCGGGTGCGCACAGGGCGCGCATCTCGGTGTCGGCGAGCTGGACGGACACGGCGTGCTCGTAGATCTCCTTGACGTCGGTGCGCAGTTCGGCGGCGGCGCGGGCGTCGCGCTCGGGGTCGCCGGTGTGGCGGGCGCGGGTGCCGGCCAGCGGCTGGGAGGTGACGAGGCCGTCGGCGCCGACCTCGGCGACGGTCTCGGGGCTGAAGCCGGCGGCGCGCAGGTCCGGCAGGTCGAGCAGAAAGGAGCGGGCGGGGGTGTTGGCGCGGCGCCCGGCCGCGTAGGTGGCGGGGAAGTCCAGCGCGAAGGGCACTTCGACGCGGCGGGAGAGGATGACCTTCTCCAGGTCGCCACGGTTGATGCGGGCGACGGCGTCGGCGACGGCCTGTTCGTAGGCGGCCGGGCCCTCGGCCTCCACGTCGAGGGGGCGGGCGGGGCGGGCGGTTTCGGTGCCGGGGGTGCGGGCGGCGGCCAGGACGCGCTGGAGCAGGTCGGGTGCGGCGCAGCGTACGTCGAGCCCGCCGGTGCCGATCTCGGCCTCGACGGCGGGTACGAAGGCGTGGGCGAGCGGCTGTTCGGGGTCGGCCGGGGTGCGGCCGATCGCGGCGGCGGCGCTCTCGAAGGCGACCCAGCCGTAGGCGCGCCAGTCGGCGACGGGTGCGCTGGCCAGGGCGGCGCCGAGTTCCTGTGCGGCGTGGCCGCAGGTGCGCGGGGCCGCGCGGCGCTCGCCGTTCCACTCGGTCTCGACGCGGTCCTGGCGGACCGTCACCTCGCCGAGGGCGCCGGCGGCGAACCACCAGCGGCCGTCCTGCTCGTAGACGGCGCAGCGGTCGGCGAGGCGGGACCGGGCGAGCCGGACGGCGGTGGCGAGGGGGTCGGGGACTCCGGGGGCCCGGGTGTGCAGGTAGCGCGGGGCCGGGGCGTGGGCGTGGGCGGGGGCGTGAGGGGCCACGGGGGGACCGTCCTGTGTCGTCTGGCGGCGGGGGCGCGGTGCGGGGCGCCACGGTGCGGGGTGCGGACCGGGCGGCGGAACGGGCACGGCGGGTCGGGCGGATCGGCGGGAAGCCGTGTGCATACTGACACATTGTCGCGAATTACTAAGGCAAGCCTTGCCTAACCGCACTGAGCCTAACTAGCATCCGCCGGTGTGTCCACGTGTGATCCGCGGCGGACACCGCCGTACGAGGCCCCGGCCGCGCCGCCGCGGTGCCGTCCACCGAGCGAGGGAGACCTGTGACGCCGCCCGATCCGAGCAGCCCGCCCACCGCACCCGACCCCGCCGCACCAGCCCCCTCCGCGCCCGGCCCGGGCCCCCGCTCGAGCCCCGATCCGGACTCCGACCCGCGGCTCGACCTGGAGCGGCTGCGCGCCACCGTCGCCGACGTCCTCGGCGTGGCGCCCGAGCAGGTCGGCGACGACGACAACCTCCTGGAACTCGGCATCGAGTCGGTCCGCGTGATGGCGATCTCCGCCCGGCTGCGCAGGTACCGGCTGCGGATCGGCTACGCGCGGATGATCGAGGAGCCGACCCTGCGGGCGTGGTGGCGGCTGATCGCCGAGGCCGCGGGCGACAGGGCCGCCGGATGAGGGCGCCGGACGCCACCCGCTCGCCGTGGCTGCGCGCTTTCCGCCCGCTCGGCCCGGACGCGCCGGCCCTGGTGCTCTTCCCGCACGCCGGGGGCAGCGCGGGCTTCTACCGCTCGCTCGCCGTCCGGTTCGGGCCGGAGGTGGACGTACGCGCCGTGCAGTACCCGGGGCGCGAGGCCCGCGCCGGGGAGGCGCTCGTCGACGCCATGGACGTGCTCGCCGACCGCGTGACCGAGGCGCTGCTCCCGCTGACCGGGCGGCGGCTGGCGATCCTCGGCCACAGCATGGGGGCGCTGGTCGCCTACGAGGTGACGCGCCGCCTGGAAGCGCAAGGCGCCCTCGTGGAAAGGCTGTTCGCCTCCGCGCGGCACCCTCCGCACCTCCACGACCCGGCCTGCCACGACCCCGGTTACCACGCCCCGCCCGACCGCGAGCGGCTGCGGCACCTGCTCGACGACGGCGCCTTCGCCGAGATGCTGCGCGACACCGGCGGCACCCCCGCCGCGCTGCTGGACCAACCGGAGATGCGCGACTACCTGCTGCCCATCGTCCGCAACGACTACCGGCTGGTGGAGACCTACCGGCCCGCCCCCGGGCCGGCGCTGCGCACCGGCGTGGTGTCGATCGCCGCCGAGGGCGACGGCACCGTGACCGCCGCGCAGGTCGAGGGGTGGCGGCGCACCACCCAGGGGCCGTTCGAGCATCTGACCTTTCCCGGCGGCCACTTCTACCTGCTGGAGCGCCCGGACACCCTCGCCGCCGCGGTGCTCACCAGGCTCGGCTGGGGCGCCTCCGCGCACTGACCGCGTACGACCGCGCACCGATTACCGACCACCGCCCGCGGCGCCGCGGCCGTACGGACTCGTACCCGGACCCCCGCGCGCGCCCCCGCCCCCGCACGCCTCCAACGACACCAAACCCACAAGGGAGTTGACCATCGTGGCTGCCGGCACACCGCTGCCCGCCGGTTCCGTGGACCCCGTCGCCGTCGTCGGCATGGCCGTCCGCCTGCCGGGCGCCGACACACCCGAGGACTTCTGGCGCAACCTGCGCGCCGGCACCGAGTCGCTCACCTCGTCCACCGACGAGGACCTGGCCGAGGCCGGGCTGCCGCCCTCGGCCGCCGCCGACCCCGCGCGGGTCAGGACCCGCCCGGTGCTCGAGGGCGCCGAGTTCTTCGACGCGGCCTTCTTCGGCTACAGCCCCGGCGACGCCGACGTCATGGACCCGCAGCACCGGCTGTTCCTGGAGTGCGCGTGGGAGGCGCTGGAGTCGGCCGGCTACGACCCGCGCGGCCTGGCCGAGCGCGCGGTGAGCGTCTTCGGCGGCACGGGCCCGGACAGCTACTTCCTCCACCACCTGCACCCGCACCGGCGCGCGGCCGGGCCGGGCGCCGGGCCGGTGCAGCACCTGCTGGGCAACAGCGCGGACTTCCTCGCGCCGCGGGTGTCCTACGTCCTGGACCTGACCGGGCCGAGCGTGACCGTGCAGGCCGGCTGCTCCACCTCGCTGGTCGCCGTCCACCTCGCGGTGCAGAGCCTGCTCACGGGCGAGTCGGACCTCGCGCTGGCCGGCGGCGCGACCGTCTACTTCCCGCAGCGGGCCGGATACGTCCACCGCGAGGGCGGCGTCAACTCGCCGGACGGGCACTGCCGGGCCTTCGACGCGGCCGCGGCCGGCACCACGCCCGGCGACGGGGTCGCCGTCCTCGCGCTGCGCCGGCTGTCCGACGCGCGGGCCGCCGGGGACCCGGTGCTCGGGCTGATCCGCGGCACCGCGGTCAACAACGACGGCGGGGGCAAGGCCGGCTTCACCGCGCCCGCGGTGGACCCGCAGACCGACGTGGCCGCCGAAGCGCTGGCGCTGGCCGGGCTCGAACCGGCCGACATCGACTACCTGGAGGCCCACGGCACCGGCACCCCGATGGGCGACGCGCTGGAGGTCACCGCGCTCGCGGAGGCGTACGCCTCGGCCGGGCCCGGCAGGTTGCGCCTGGGCACCCACAAGCCGAACGTCGGCGACACCTGGGCGGCGGCGGGCGCGGTGGGGCTGGTCAAGGTGCTGCTGTCGCTGGCCCACGAGGAACTGCCGCCGCTGGCCAACTGGCAGCGGCCGCACCCGGAGATCGACTTCGCGCGCACGCCGTTCCGGCTCGCGGCGGAGGCGAGCGCCTGGCCGCGCGGGGAGCGGCCGCGGCGCGCGGCGGTGCACACGTTCGGGATCGGCGGGACCAACGCCCACGTGGTGCTCCAGGAGGCGCCGCCCGCGCCCGCCCGGCCCGAGCCGCCCGCGCCCCGAGCGGGCCGGGTGCACGTCCTGCCGCTGTCGGCGCGCAGCGACGGGGCGGTCCGGGCGCAGGCCGCCCGGCTGGCCGCGCACCTGGAGCGGCACCCCGAACTGCCGCTCGACGCGGTGGCGTTCACGCTGCTGACCGGGCGGGCCCGGTTCGCCCGCCGCGCCGCGGTCCTCGCCGGTGACCGCGACGGCGCGCTGGCCGCGCTGCGGGTGCTGGCCGCGGGCGGCACGCCGTCGTACGGCCCCGGGTGGGCGGTGCTGCGCCCCGGCGGCGGAGCGGCGGAGGCGGCTGCCGAGGAGTCGTACGGGGACACGGCCGCGCTGCGGCAGGCGGCCGCCTGGGTGGCGGGCGGCGAGGGCGAGCCCGCGGTTGCCCCCGACGGGGTACGGCAGCGGGTCGTGCTGCCCACCTACCCCTTCGAGCGGGCCCGGCACTGGGTCGCGCCCCCGCCGTACGCGGGGGAGCCGGGGGCGGCGGGGGCGGCGGCCGGGCAGCCGCATCCGCGGCCCGCGCTGGAGAACGCGTACGCGGCGCCGTCCGACCGGCTGGAGGAACTCGTCGCGGGCGCGTGGGGCGATGCCCTGGGCATCTCCGGCATCGGCCGCGACGACAACTTCTTCGACCTCGGCGGCCACTCCCTGCTCGCGGCCCACGTCACCGCCACCCTGCGCGGTGTGCTGCCGGTCCCGACCGACGCAACCGACCTGCTGGCCGCCCCGCCCACCCCGGCCGGCCACGCCGACCGCCTCCGCGACCGCCTGCACACCGCGCTCGGCGCCCTGACCGACGACGAAGCCGCCGCCCTCGCGGCGAAGTTGGCGTGAGGCGTCCCCGGCACCGCTCCCCCGCGGTCGTCGGCCCGGCGGGCCCTACCGGCCAGGCACCGCGGGGAACGACGCCGGTCGGGTGCCTGCTCGGACGCGTACGACGGCGCCCGCGGCACGGAAGCCCGGCGGGCCGGACAGCGTCGGCCCCGGGGCCCGCGGACGCGCGACCGACACGCCCGGGGCCGCGGCGCACCGCCGTACGCCTCCCCCGCGGCCCGGGGCCCCTTGACTCCGCGCCCTGACCCCACCTCTTGACCCGACCTCTTGACCCGACCCCTTGACTTCACCCCCTCACCCGAACGGAAGCCGGGAGACAGGCATGACCGACGAACGCTCGCAGGAATCGCCCGGGCAGCACGGGCTGTCCGACGCCAAGCAGCGGCTCCTGGACCGGTGGCTGGCCGGTGCCGCCCGGCCGGAGGGCATCGGCCGCAGCGGCGGGCAGGGGCCGGTGCCGGCCACCGCGGCCCAGCGCCGGATGTGGGTGCACGCGAGGCTGCTGCCCGGCACCGCCGCGTACAACATCGGGCAGGCCGTACGCCTGACCGGACCGCTCGACGTGGTCGCGCTGCGCCGGGTGCTGGCCGAACTGCTGGAGCGCCACGAGGCGTTGCGCACCACGCTCGCCGAAGCCGACGGCGTGGTGCGGCAGGTGGTGGCGCCGTCGCTCGAACTGCCGTGGGCCGAGGCCGACTCCGGGGGCGACCGGAGCGGTGAGGCGGCGTGGATCGGCGCGCTGGACACCGAGCCGTTCGACCTGGAGCTGGGCCCGCTGGTGCGGTTCGGCCTGCTGCGGCACTCCTCGACCGAGCACGTCCTGATGCTGGTGGTGCACCACGCGGTCGCCGACGGGCTGTCGCTCGCGGTGCTGCTGCGTGAACTCTTCACGCTGTACGAGGCGTTCACCTCCGGTCTGCCGAGCCCGCTGCCCGCGCCGCAGGTCACCTACCGGGACTACGCGCGCTGGCGCGAGGAGCGGGAGGCGGGTCCGGAGTACGCGGCCCATCTCGCGGCGTGGTGCGAGGAGTTGGGTGGACAGCCGCCGCGGCTGGACCTGCCCGCGGACCGGCCGCGCCCGCAGGTCGCCGGCTCCCGGGCGGTCTCGCACCGCTTCACGCTGGCGCCCGAGGTGTGGTCGGTGGTGCGGGAGTTGGCGCGCGGCCATGACGCGACGCCGTACATGGCGGTGGTGGCCGCGTTCACGGTGCTGCTGCACCGCTACACCGGGCAGCAGGCGGTGCCGGTGGGCTCGGTCGTCCACGGCCGGGAGCGGCCCGAACTGCGGGACGCGGTGGGCTGCTTCGCGGACACGGTGGTGCTGCGCACGCGGGTCGAGCCGGAGCTGCCGTTCGGGGAGCTGCTGGACCGGGTGCGGAGCACCTGCCATGAGGCGTACGCGCGGCAGGAGGTGTCGCTGGACGCGGTCGCCGCCGAGCTGCGCTGGGACCGTTCGGCCGGTGCCGGGCCGCTGCCGCAGGTGCTCGCGGTGATGCAGAGCCCGCCGCGGGGGGCGCGGGTGGCGGGGCTGCGGGCGGAGCCGGTGGAGCAGGAGGTGGACTCGGCGCGCTTCGACCTGGTGCTCAACTGCTGGGAGGACGGCGGCACGCTGCACGGCGCGGTCACCGGCAACGCCGACCTGTACGACGCGGCGACGGTGGCCAGGACCGCCGGGCACCTGGTGCGGCTGCTGGGCGACGTCGCCGGGCGCGGCGGGCAGGCGGCGGTCGGCGCGCTGGAGGTGGTGCCGGACGAGGAGCGGGAACTGCTGCTGCGCTGGGGCCGCCCGGTGGAGGGCGACGACCCGCTGGTGGACCGGGACCTGGCCGCGCTGGTGCGGGAGGCGGCGCTGCGCGACCCGGGCGCGGTGGCCGTGGAGTGCGGCGGACAGTCCCTCACCTATGGGGAGTTGGAGGCGCGGGCGGCGGCGCTCGCGGCGCGGCTGCGGGCGGCGGGGGCGGGTCCTGACACGCTGGTCGGGGTGCTGCTGGAGCGTTCGGTGGACCTGGTGGTGGCGCTGCTGGCGGTGCTGACGTCGCAGGCCGCGTTCGTGCCGCTGGAGGTGTCGTGGCCGGCGGCGCGGGTCCGGGAGATCACCGAGCGGTGCGGGCTGGCGCTGGTGGTCGGCGCGGCGGACGCGGACCGGCTGCTGGCCGGCAGCGGCGTGGCGGTGGTCCGGCCGGACGCGGACGGCGAAGGCCCGGACGGGGAGGCGGAGTGGGCGCCGTCAGGACCGGCCGACATGGAGCGGATCGCGTATGTGATCCACACCTCGGGCTCCACCGGCACCCCGAAGGGCGTGATGATCCGGCAGCAGGCGATCTGCAACCGGATGCTGTGGCAGATCGGGAAGCTGGGCCTGCGGCCGGACGACGCGGTGCTGCACAAGGCGCCGCTGGGCTTCGACATATCGGTCAACGAGATCTTCCTGCCGCTGGTGGCCGGTGCCCGGCTGGTGGTGGCCGAGCCGGGCGACGACGGCGACGTGGACCGGCTGCTGGCGACGGTCGAACAGCGCGGGGTGACGTTCCTGTACATCGTGGCCTCGATGCTGGATGTGCTGCTGGAGCGGCCCGGCGCGGCGGCCGGGCTGCGTTCGCTGCGGCATCTGTGGTGCGGCGGCGAGGCGTTGACGGCGGATCTGTACGCGCGGTTCCGTGCGGTCTCGCCGGCCCGGATGTACCACGGCTACGGCCCGGCGGAGACGACGATCGGGGTCAGCTGCCGGGTGTTCGAGCCGTCGGAGTCCGCTCGGCGCGTCACCATCGGCCGGCCCAACCCCAACGCCCGGCTGTATGTGCTGGACGCGGCGCTGCGGCCGGTGCCGGTGGGGGTCGGCGGCGAACTGCACGTCGGCGGGCTGCCGTTGGCCCGCGGCTATCTCGGCGACCCGGAGCGGACCGCAGAGTCGTTCATCGCGGACCCGTACGCGGACACGCCCGGTGCCCGGATGTACCGCACCGGGGACCTGGCGAGGTTCACCGCGGACGGCGAGATCGAGTTCCTGGGGCGCGTGGACGACCAGGTGAAGATCCGCGGGTTCCGGGTGGAGCCGGGCGAGGTCGCCGCGGCGCTGGCCCGGCATCCGGCGGTGCGGCAGGCGGCGGTGCTGGCGCGTACGGCGGCGGGCGGCGGGCACGAGCTGGTCGGGTACGCCTCGGTGCGCACCGGTGAGGACGGTGCGCAGGGCGCGCAGGCGCCCGGCGGGGAGGAGTTGCGGGGCTGGCTGGCCGGGCTGCTGCCGACGCACGCGGTGCCGCGCGCGGTCCTGCTGCTGGCCGACCTGCCGCTGACCACCGCGGGCAAGGTCGACCGCAGGGCGCTGGCCGCGCTGCCGCTGCCGGTCTCCGGCACCGAGGGGGGCTGGACCGCGCCGGCGGCCGGCACGCAGGACGAGGTGGCGCGGATCTGGGCCGAGCTGCTGGAGGTGGAGAAGGTCGGCGCGCACGACAACTTCTTCGACCTGGGCGGCCATTCGCTGCTGGTGGTCCGGGCGCAGACGCTCATCGAGCAGCGGATCGGGGTGAAGGTGCCGCTGCTGACGCTCTTCTCGAACGCGACGGTGGCCCGGCTGGCGGCCTTTCTCGACGCGGGCGGCGGGGCGGGGCCGGACGGCGGGTCGGGGCCGGGGGGTGAGGAGGCGCCGGCCGAGGCGGGCGCGCAGGCCCGGGCCCGGGCGTTGCGCGGCCGGGAGGCGCTGTCGGCGCGCCGGTCGCGCCGCCCGCAGGGCCGTCCGCAGGTCCCGGCGGCCGGGGAGGGCGCGTGAGGGCCGCCGGGCAGGGCGCGGGGCAGGGCGCGGGGGCGGAGGGCGCCGGAGCGCGCACCACCGCAACGGGCGGCGCGGCCACGGGCGGCTCGGCCGCGGGCGGCGCGTTCCCGCTGACCGACACCCAGCAGGCGTACCTGGTCGGCCGCGGCGACGCCTACCCGCTGGGCAATGTGAGCACGCACGCCTACCTGGAGCTGGAAGGGCCGCTGGAGGTGGGACGGTTCGTGCGGGCGTGGCGGCTGCTGGTGGACCGGCACGGGATGCTGCGCACCGTGGTGGACCCGACCCGGCAGGAGCAGCGGGAGCTGGCGGAGGTGCCGGACCCGCCGGTCGAGGTGCTGGACCTGCGGGAGCGTACGGAGCAGGAGGTGGCCGCGGCGCTCGCGTCGGTGCGCGAGCGGCTGTCGCACGAGGTGCGCCCGGCCGGGGTGTGGCCGCTGTTCTCCGTCGTGGTGTGCCTGCTGGCGGGCGGCACCTGCCGGGTGCACGTCGGCTTCGACGGGCTGACCGTCGACTGGGCGAGCTGGCACGTGATGTACCGGGACCTGGCCGCCTACTACGACGACCCGGCCGCCGAACTGCCGCCGCTGCCCGTCGACTTCGCGGGCTACCTGCGGCAGCGGGCGGCCCTCGCGGATACGGGGGCGCCGGCGGCGGAGGAGTTCTGGGAGCGGCGGCTGCCGGAGCTGCCCCCGGCGCCCGCGCTGCCGCTGCGGGCCGACCCGGACACCGTGCGCTGCCCGCGCTTCGTGCGCCGTCAGGCCGTGCTCGACCCGGAGACGTGGGCGCGGCTGCGGCGGCGCGGGGCCGCGGCCGGGCTGACCCCGACCGGTGTGGTGCTCGCCGCCTACGCCGAGGTGATCGCCCGCTGGAGCGCCACCGACCGCTTCACGCTCAACGTGCCGAGCATGAACCGCGACCCCTCGGTGCCCGGCGCGGCCGAGCTGGTGGGCGAGTTCGCGTCCTTCACGCTGGTCGAGGCCGACCACGCCGGCGCGGACAGCTTCGCCGTACGCGCCCGGGCACTTCAGCTGCGGCTGCTGGAGGGGCTGGAGCACGGCGCGGCGGGCGGGGTGCGGCTGCTGCGCCGGCTGACACGGCTGCGCCGCGGGGAGCGGGCCCGGATGCCGGTGGTGCTGACCAGCACCCTCGCGCTGGCCGAGCCCGAACCGCACGTCCTGGAGCGGTCGTTGCGGCACGTGTACGGGATCACGCAGACCCCGCAGGTGTATCTGGACGCGCAGGTGGAGGAGCGGCGCGGCAGCCTGGCGTGCAACTGGGACGCGGTGGAGGAGCTGTTCGAACCCGGCGTGCTGGACGCGATGTTCGGGGCGTGGACGTCGCTGCTGCGGCGGCTCGCCGACGACGAGGGGCTGTGGGAGCGGGACGACGTCGGGCTGCTGCCCGCCGGGCAGGCCGCGCGGCGCGAGGCGGCGCAGGGCCCGGTGGTGCCGGTGCCGCGGGAGCTGGTCCAGGACGCGTTCCTGCGGCAGGCCGCGGCCCGCCCGGACGCGCCGGCGGTCGTCAGCGCGTCGGGCACGCTGAGCTACGGCGATCTGCTGGCGCGGGCGGCGCGGCTGGCGCGGCGGCTGCGGGACCTGCCCGGGGTGGCGCCGGGCGCGCTGGTGGCGCTGCTGCTGGAGAAGGGCGAGGAGCAGGTGGTGGCGGCGCTGGGGGTGCTGCTGGCGGGCTGCGCGTATGTGCCGCTGGACCCGGAGTCCCCGCCGGGCCGCCTCGCGCGGCTGCTGGAGGCGGCCGGGGCCGCGGCGGTGGTCACGCACGGGCCGCCGGCCGGTGCGGTGCCCGCCGGGACGCGGCCGGTGCTGCGCACGGACGAACCGGCACGGGCGGACGAGCCGGCGCGGGCGGATACCGGCGCCGGGCTGCCGCCGTCGGACCGTACGCCGGGCGACCTGGCGTACGTGCTGTTCACCTCGGGCACGACCGGGGAGCCCAAGGGGGTGATGATCGAGCACCGGGGGGTCGTCAACTGCCTGCGGGCGACGGCCGAGCGGTTCGCGCTCGGGCCGGACGACCGGTGCCTGGGGCTGACGGCTCTGCACCACGACATGTCGCTGTTCGACGTCTTCGGCGTGCTGGGCGCGGGTGGCACGCTGGTGCTGCCGAGCCCCGAACGGCGCACCGACCCCGCGCACTGGCTGGAGCTGATGGCCCGGCACCGGGTGACGGTGTGGAACTCGGTGCCCGCGATGATGGAGATGCTGCTCGCGCGGCTGGCCGACACCGGCGGGGCCCGCACCGACGACCCGGCGGCGCTGCGGCTGGCCTTCCTCGGCGGGGACTGGGTGCCGCCGGCGGCCGTACGGGAGCTGGGCGAGCGGTTCCCGGCGGCCCGGGCGGTGTCGGTGGGCGGCCCGACCGAGACCACGCTGTGGAACATCTGGTACGACATCGGGCGGCCCGGCCCGCACTGGACCTCCGTGCCGTACGGCACGCCGATCGCCAACACCCGCTACCACGTGCTGGACAGCGCGCTGCGGGACCGCCCGGACGGCGTCACCGGGGAGCTGTACTGCTCGGGTCCCGGTGTGGCGCGCGGCTACCTCGGCGATCCGCCCGCCGACCGCGCGGCCTTCGTCACCCACCCGCGGACCGGGGAGCGCCTGTACCGCAGCGGCGACCTGGGCCGCTACCGGGCGGACGGCGTCATCGAGTTCGCCGGGCGCGCGGACGGCCAGGTGCAGATCGCCGGGCGGCGGGTGGAGCCGGCCGAGGTGGAGGCGGCGCTCGCGGCGCATCCGGAGGTGGCCCGGGCCGCGGTGGTGCCGGTGCGGCGCGAGGCGGCGGCCGGCCACCGGGGGCTGGCCGCGTTCGCGGTGCCGGCCGGCGGGCGGGCGGCGCCCGGCCCGGCGCAGCTGCGGGCCCATCTGGAGGGGCTGCTGCCGGGGTATCTGGTGCCCGGCAGCATCGTGGTCTGCCAGGCGCTGCCGCTGACCGGCAACGGCAAGGTGGACCGGGAGGCGCTGGCGCGTCAGGCGGCGGCCGCTCCCCCGGCCGCCGCACGCGGCGACGACGGCGGCGGCGGCGGGGAGTCCGGCGACCCGCTGGTCGAACTGCTCGCCAGGACCTGGGCCGCAGCGCTCGGGCTGCCCCGCGTCGGGCCGCACGACAACTTCTTCGCGCTCGGCGGGGACTCGCTGGTCGGCGCCCGCATCCTGGCCCGGCTGCGCGACGCCTTCCCCGACGAGCGGCTGTCCCCGCGCGCCCTCATGGCCACCTCGGACGTGGCGGCCATGGCGCGGGTGCTGGCCGAGGAGGAGGCCGAGCCGGGCCGGATGGCGCAGATCGCCGCGGTCCACCTGTATGTGGCCGACCTGTCGCCGGAGGACCTGGACGCGGCGCTGGCGGCCGAGCAGGCGCCGCCGGGGGGTGCGTCGTGACCGGCGCGGCGCCGCCGGACCCGCGCCGGGCCGAGCTGCTGCGCCGTGCCCTGGCCGCCCGCGGCCTTCCCGCCGCGGCGCCGCCGCCCGCCGGTGCCCCGGGCGGGCGGCTGCCGGCGCCGCTGTCCACGGCGCAGCGGCGCATGTGGTTCCTGCACCGGCTGGCACCGGACGACCCGGCCTACCACCTCACGGTCGGGGTGCGGCTGAGCGGCGCGCTGGACGCCGGGCGGCTGCGGGCGGCGTTCGAGGCGGTCACGCACCGGCACGAGGTGCTGCGGACGGTCTACCGGGGCGACGCCGGCCGGGAGCCGGTGCAGATCGCCGCGCCCGAGGGCACCCCGCTCCCGTTCGAGCAGCGTGAACTGCCGCCCGGCCGGCCGCGCCCGGCGGTCGAGGAGGGCGTCCGGGCGTGGGCGGGGCGGCCGTTCGACCTGGGGCGGGACCTGCCGCTGCGGCTGCTGCTCCTGCGCACCGGTGCGCAGAAGCACCTGCTGTTCCTGACGATCCATCACATCGCCTGCGACGACCTGTCCTGGCAGGTGCTGCTCGGCGAGGTGTCGGCCGCCTACCGCGGCGACCCGCAGGACCCGCCCGCATCCCGGCAGTACGCGGACTTCGCCCGCTGGGAGGCCGAGGAGCTGTCCGGACCGGCGTACGAGGCGTCCCGCGCGTACTGGCGGGAGCTGCTGGCCGGCCCGCCCGGGACCGTACGGCTGCCCGCCGACCAGCCGCGCCCGCCGGGCCCGCCGAGCCGGGGCGTCCGGCGGCGGGCGGCGGTCTCCCCCGGCGCGGCCGCGCGGATCAGGGAGCTGGCGCGCCGGGCGCAGGCGTCGCCGTACATGGTGCTGCTGACGGCCGCGGCGCTGCTGCTGCGCCGCTGCGGCTCCACCGGACCGGTGGCGTTCGGCACGCCGGTGGTGCGGCGGCCGCGCCCGGAGTTCGAGCCGCTGGTCGGCAACTTCGGCAACGTGATGGTGCTGCCGGTCGACGTGGGCGGGCCGGGCGGGGAGCCGGAGCCGCGCGCGCTGCTGGAGCAGGTGCGCGAGGTGTGCGCGCAGGCGTACGCGCACCAGCACGTGCCGTTCGAGACGGTGGTCGCCGATGTGCGGCCGGACCGGGGCGGCGGCGTGCCGCGGCTGTTCGACGTGATGTTCTCCTACCGTTCGCACCTGCTCGGCGGGCTGGACCTGCCGGGGGTGGAGTGCGCGGAGTACCCGGTCGACCCGGGCACGTCGCGGTTCGACCTGGTGCTCGACGTGGCGGACACCGGCGGGCGGCATGGCAGCGGCGGCATGTCCGTGACCGTCACCGCCCGCGCCGACATGTTCACCGCCGCCACCACGCAGCGCCTGGCCGACCGGTTCGCCGCCCTCGTCGAGGAGCTGGCCGCAGGCGGCGAGCCGGGCGCGACCCCACCACTGCCGACCGGCGAGGGCGCTGTCGCGCGCCCGCGCCGCGAAGGGACGACACCCGCCATGCCCGACACCTCCGCCGCCGCGGGCGGCCCCGCGTACGCGCCCGGCCCCGGCCCCGGCCCCGGCCCCGACTACGATCCCGACCTCGACATCGCCGTCATCGGCATGGCCGGCCGCTTCCCCGGCGCGGCGAGCCTGGAGGAGTTCTGGGCGGGCCTGGCCGCCGGGCGCGAGGCGGTGTCCTCCTTCACCGCGGAGGAGTTCACCGCCGCCGGCAACGACCCGCGCGAGCTGGACGATCCGGGCCTGGTGCGCAAGGAGGCCGCGGTCGAGGGCATCGAGCTGTTCGACGCGGACTTCTTCGGCTACCGGCCCTCGGAGGCCGAACTCCTCGACCCGCAGCAGCGGTTGTTCCTGGAGGTCGCCTACCACGCGCTCCAGCAGGCCGGCTGCTCCCCGCGCGAGCACCCCGGGCCGATCGGGGTGTACGCGGGCGCGAGCCAGAGCCGCTACTTCCTGGAGCGGGTGCACCCGCACATCGCGGACGCGCCGCGCTCGCTGGCGCTGCTGCCCGCGCAGTCGGCCAACGCGCCGGGCACCTTCGCCACCCGGGTCAGCTACGAACTGGGCCTGACCGGGCCGGGCATCACCGTGGCGACCGCCTGCTCCACCTCGCTGGTCGCGCTGCACCTGGCCTGCCGGGACCTGCTGGACCACGCCTGCGACGTGGCGCTGGCCGGCGGCGCCTGCCTCAACCCCCGCCCGCACACCGGCTACCACCACCTCCCCGACGGCCCGCTGTCGCCGGACGCGCGCTGCCGCGCCTTCGACGCAGGCGCGAACGGCATGTTCCCCGGCGACGGCGTGGGCGTGGTGGTGCTCAAGCGGCTGGCCGACGCCCTCGCCGACGGCGACCCGATCCGAGCGGTCGTCAAGGGCTCGGCGGTCAACAACGACGGCGACCGCAAGGCGGGCTTCTCCGCGCCCAGCGCGGCCGGCCAGCGCGAGGTGATCCTCGCCGCGCACGCCGCCGCGGGCGTCGCGGCGGCCGACATCGGCTACGTGGAGGCCCATGGCACCGGCACCCCGGTCGGCGACCCGATCGAACTGAAGGCGCTGCTGGAGGCGTTCGCGGCCGACCCGGACACCGCGGCGCGGCCCGGCTCCTGCGCGCTGGGCTCGGTGAAGACGAACATCGGGCACCTGGACGCCGCCGCGGGCATCGCCGGGATCATCAAGACCGTCCTCGCGCTGGAGCACGAACTGCTCCCGCCCAGCCTGCACTTCGAGCGGCCCAACCCGCTGATCCCCTTGGAGGGCAGCCCGTTCCGGGTCGTCAGCGAGCCGACCGCATGGCCGCGCACCCCGGGCACACCGCGACTGGCCGGGGTCAGCGCCTTCGGGATCGGCGGCACCAACGCCCATGTCGTCCTCCAGGAGGCGCCGCCGCGGCCCGCCCCGGCCGCCGGCACCCGCCGCCACCACCTGCTGACCGTCTCCGCCAAGTCGCCGCAGGCGCTGGCCGACAGCGCCGCGCAGCTCGCCGACTGGCTGACCGAGCACCCGGACCTGGCACCGGCCGACGTGGCCCAGACGCTGCGGTCGGGCCGCGAGGAGTTCGACCACCGCCTGGCCGTCACCGCCGCCGACCTGCCGGGGGCGGTGCGGGCACTGCGGGAGGGCGCCGGCCGCGCCGACCGGGCGGCCGCGCCCCGCCCGGTGGCGCTGCTCTTCCCGGGCGGGGGCACCCACTTCGCCGGGATGGGCGCCGAACTCGACGGCGTCGAGCCGGTGTTCACCGCGGAACTGGACCGGGCCGCGGCCGTCATGGCCGGCCGCGGCCGCGATCTGCGGGCCGAACTGGCGCAAGGCGGCGCCGGGTTCGTCGGAGTGGTCGCCACCGGCTACGCGATCGCCCGCCAGTTGGAGGCGTACGGCGTCAGGCCGGTGGCGCTGCTCGGGCACAGCCTGGGCGAGTACACCGCGGCCTGCGTGGCCGGGGTGATGTCGCTCCAGGACGCGCTGCCGCTGGTCGCCGCGCGCGAGCGGCTGATGGCCGAGGCGGGCGGCGCCACGCTGAGCGTGCTGCTCGGCGAGGAGCAGGTGCGGGCCCGGCTGACCGGGAGCCTGTCGGTCGCGGCGGTCAACGGGCCGCTGCACTGCTCGGTGTCGGGCCCGGTGGCCGAGGTCGAGGAACTGGAGCGGCGACTGGCCGAGGACGGCGTGGACTGCTCGCGGCTGCGGCTGGCCACCGCCGTGCACTCGGCGCTGCTGGAGCCGGTGCTGCCCCGGTACGCGCAGGCGCTGGCCGCGGTGGCGCTGCACGCGCCGCGCATCCCGATCGTCTCGAACATCAGCGCCGCGCCGCTGACCGACCAGGAGGCGACCGACCCGGCGTACTGGCTGCGCCACACCCGGCACACCGTCCGCTTCGCCGACGGCCTGGCCGCCCTGCACCGCGAACGCGGCGGCCCGGTCCTGGTCGAGGTCGGCCCGGGCCGCGGCCTGACCCGCCTGGCCGCACTCCAGCTCGGCGACGGCGCCACGGCGGTGCCTGCCATGCGCCACCCCCGGGACGGCTACGGCGACGGCGAGGCGCTGACCGCCGCGCTCGGCGCGGTGTGGGCGGCCGGCGGCACCATCGACCGGCACGCCCCCTACGGCGACCGGCCGCCGCGCCGGGTGCCGCTGCCCGGCTACGCCTTCCAGCGGCGCCGCTTCTGGATCGACCCGCCGCCGCGCGACGCGGCGCCGGCCGGCACGTACCTGGTGCCCGACGGGCTGCGCGACCCGGCGTTCGGCCGGGCCCTGGAGCTGGCCGCCGGCGGCAGCCGGCTGCTGGTCGCGGGCGGCGGGCCGGACGAGCCGGCGGCGGCCGTCGCGCACCTCGACCCGGCCGCCGAGTCCGCCGCGCTCGCCGCGGACGACACGCTGCTGCGCAGCCGGATCGCCGTCGCACACCCGCCGGCCGGCCTGACCAGCGTCATGGACGCCCTGTGCGCCCGCCACATCATGCGCTTTCTGCACCGCGCCGGGGTGCGCACCGCGGGCGGGACCGCCACCACCGCCGAGGAGGTCGCCGCGACCGTCCGCGTCACACCCGGCTACCGGCCGTTCCTCGACGCGATGCTCGCGGTGCTGGCCGAGGACGGGTACATCACCCGGGACGGTGAGAGGGTCGTCTTCCGCACCCGGCCCGGGGACGCCGCCGACCTCGGCGCGGAGCCCGGCATCGAGGAGCTGGAGGCCCTGGTCCGCTCCCAGTACCCCGACCGCGCCGACGAGGTGGAGCTGCTGCGGCGCTGCGCCGAGCGCTACCCGGACGTGCTGTCCGGCGCCGTCGAGGGGCACGAGGTGCTGGTGCCCGACGGCGAGGGGGACATCTCGCAGGAGGTGGTGGACCAGCGGATCGGCAGCAGCGACGTCGCCGTCCACACCCGGCTGGTGGCGCAGGCGGTGGCCCGCCTCGCCCGGCAGGCGCGCGGCGGGCGGCTGCGGGTGCTGGAGGTCGGCGCCGGGCGCGGCTACCTGACCTGGGAAGTCGTCGAGGCGCTGAAGGGCGTGCCGGGCGTGGAGTACCACTTCACCGACCTGGGCCGGTCCTTCGTGCTGGCCGGGCAGCGCACGGCGGCCGAACGCGGCGCGGACTTCATGCGGTTCGGGGTGCTGGACGTCTCCCGCGACCCGGCGCCGCAGGGCTTCCCCGCCGGCGGCTTCGACGTGGTGCTCGCCTTCAACGTGCTGCACGCCACGCCCGACCTGCGCGACACGCTCGGCCATGTCCGGTCCCTGCTCGCCGACGGCGGGCGGCTGTTCCTGCTGGAGGCCGCCGGTCAGCGGCGCCCCTCGATGCTGACCGCGGGCCTCTTCGCGGGCTGGTGGTACTTCCGCGACGACCTGCGCGCGCACTCCCCGCTGCTGCCGCCGGAGGGCTGGCGCGACCTGCTCGGCGAGCGCGGCTTCGAGGACGTGCGGATCTTCCCGCACGAGCCGGGCCTGCTGGCGGCCGCCGACCACGCGCTGCTCACCGCGCGCGCCCCGCTGTGCGACGCCGCCGTCGAACGGGCCGCGCGCATACGGCGGTTGGAGGAGGCCGGCGGCAGCGTCGAGGTCATCGCGCCCGAGGCGGCGCGCGGCCTGACAGCGGCGCTCGGCGCGGTGCTGGACACGCCGGAGCCGGTGGTGCTGCGGCTGATGGAGTCCGCGGCCCGCACGCCGGCGGCCGAACGCCCGGGTGAACGCCCGGGTGAACGCCCGGCTTCCGAACACCCGGCTGCCGAAGGTCCGGGCGCCGCGCCGCCCGCGGGCGGCGGGCTGTACGGCGGCGGGACGGCGTTCAACGCCCGCCCGCCGCTGGAGACGCCCTACGTCGAACCGCGTGACGACCTGGAGCGGACGGTCGCCCGCACCTGGGCGGCGGTCCTCGGCGTCGACCGGGTCGGCGTCCACGACGACTTCTTCGACCTGGGCGGCGAGTCCCTGCTCGCCATGCAGCTCGTCACCCGGCTGCGCGAGGAGCTGGACGTGGCGCTGTCCGTACGGTCCTTCTTCGACGCGGGCGAGCCCACCGTCGCGGTGCTGGCCGCGCTGATCGGGCGTTCCCGCGCCGCGGGCCCCGCGCCCGCCGCCATCACCCGGAGCCCGCGCCGGGCCAAGACCCCCACCGCGCAGGAGTGAGAGCCCGTATGTCCACCGAACCCGCACCGTCCGTGCAGGCCGCGCAGCCCGCACACCCCGCGCAGCCCGCGCCCGCCGCGTCCGCCGCCCCGCTGGAGTTCCCCGCCTCCTACGACCAGGAGCGCATGTGGTTCTTCCACCGGCTCGACCCGGGCAACCCCACGTACAACGTGCCGCTGGTGCTGCGGCTGCGCGGCGCCCTCGACGCCGGGCGGCTCGGCCGCGCGCTGCGGCGGGTGGTCGACCGCCACGAGATCCTGCGCACCACCTACGCGGCCGAACCGGACGGCGCCCTGCGCCAGTTCGTGCACGAACGCGTCGAAGTCGCCCTGGAGTCGGTGGCCCTGGACGGCCCCGCGCCCGCCGAGCCGGTGACGGCCGACCCTGCGGTACGGGCGCACCTGCGCGAGACGGTCCGCGCGCCGTTCGACCTCACCGCGCAACCGCCGCTGCGGGCCCGGCTGGTGCGGCTGGCCTGCGACGACCACCTGTTGGTGTGCTGCGTGCACCACATCGCCACCGACGGCTGGTCGCTCGGGCTGCTGGTCACCGAACTCGACGCGTTCTACCGCGCCGACGCGGGCGACGGCTCCGGCTCCGGCTCCGGCTCCGGCGAACTCCCGCCGGGCCTCGCGGAGTTGCCGATCCAGTACGCCGACTACGCCGAGTGGCAGCGCGCGACCCTCACCCCGCAGGCGCTGGCCGACCGCTACGACCACTGGCGCGAGGTCCTCGCGGGCCTGCCGCCGCGGATCGCCCTGCCGACCGACCGGCCGCGCCCCGCGGAGCCGACCTTCCGCGGCGCCCGGGTCGACTTCGACCTGCCCGCCGAGGCTGCGGCCGGCATCCGCGCCCTCGCCCGCCGCCACGGCGCCACGCTGCACATGACGCTGCTCGCGGGCTGGAACGCCCTGCTGCACCGCTACGGCGCCGGTTCGCGGATCGTCGTCGGCACGCTGCTGGCCAACCGGGACAACGCGCAACTCGCGCCGCTCATGGGCCTGTTCGTCAACACCCTCCCGGTGCGGGTGGACGTGGACCCCGCGCAGCCCTTCACCGCGCTGCTGGCGGCCGTACGGGCGGCCGCGCTCGACGTGCAGGCCCACCAGGACACCCCCGTGGACGGGCTGGTGCGCGCGCTCGGCGCCGACCCGGGCGCGGGCGCGGGAGCCGGCGGGAACCCGCTGTTCCAGGTCCTGTTCGCCCTCCAGAACTTCGCCGACCAGCGGCTGCGCCTCGGCGGTCTGGACGTCGAACGCCTCGACGACGAGGAGGAGTCCACCCGGTTCGACCTCGAACTGCACCTGTGGGAGCACCCCGACCGCCTGCACGGCTCCCTCGTCTTCGACACCGACCTGTTCGACCCGGCGACCGCCGAGCGGATCGCCGGCCACTACCGCCACCTGCTGGCCGCCGCCGTCCGCGACCCCGGCACCCCCGTCGGCCGCCTCCCGCTGCGGTCCGCCGCGCGGGAGCGGGAGTTGGCCGGCGCGATGGCGCGCGGCGGGCTCCTGGTGCGCGACCCGGCCGGGCTCCTCCCGCCCGAGGGCGTGCCCGGCGAGGTCCACAACTCCGGCGGCGAGCCCACCGGGCAGCGCGGTGTCCTCGAACCCGGCGGCACCGTACGGCTGTTGGAAGCGGTCGGCTTCGACGGCGTGGTGCCCGCGCGGGTGGACATCGGCGGGCGCCGGGTCGAACCGGCCGCCGTCGAGGAGGAGTTGCTGCGGGCCGCGCCCGCCCTGGCGGACGTGGCGGTCGTGCCGCGGACGAGCGCGGCGGGCCCGCCGGAGCTGCTCGCCTATGTGGTGCCCGCCGGGCCGGTGGACCTCGGCGCGCTGGCCGCGCACCTGCCGGTGCCCGGCTGCGTGCTGCCCGTCGCGCGCCTGCCGCTGACGCCCGACGGCGCCGTGGACGTCCCCGCGCTCCTGCGCCTGCCGGTCGCCGATCCGGCCGAGGCCCACCGCCTCGAAGCCCGCCTCCGCGCCGCCCACCCCGCCGTTCCCCTCGCCGTCCTCCCCACACCCACCGCACCGCCCGCCCTCCCCCGCGTCCCGCGCCCCGAGCCGGTCGCCCCCGTTCCGCAGCCGGCTGCCCCGCCCGCCTCCACTGCCGCGGACGGCTCCCCCGCAGGCCGGCCGCAGGCGCTCGCCGACGGCGGCCCGCCGGTCGCCCCGGTGGACCGTACGCTCGGCGACACGCTGGCGCGGGTGGCCAAAGCGTCGACCGGGGGGATCGTCGTGGTCGGGGAGGACGGGGAGGAGACCGGACTGTCCTACGGCGGCTTGCAAGGGCGGGCGCTGCGGGTGCTGGCCGGGCTGCGGGCGCTCGGGGTGGGCCCGGGCGACCGGGTGCTGCTCCAGTTGGAGGAGCACGCCGCTTTCCTGACGGTGCTGTGGGCGTGCCTGCTGGGCGGCCAGGTGGCGGTGCCGCTGGCGGTGCCCGCCGACTACGCCGCCGGTGACGCGGCGTGCGGGCGGCTCAGGGGCGCGTGGGAGGCGCTGGAGCACCCGTTGGTGGTGGCCGCGGACGCGCGGCTGGCGGAGCTGCGGGCCGCGGGGGCGGACTGGCCGGGGCTGCGGGCCGCGGGGGCGGACGGGCTGTCCGCGCACGAGCCCGCGCGGCCGCGCCCGGCCGACCCGGACGACCCGGTGCTGCTGATGCTGACCTCCGGCAGCACCGGCCGGCCGAAGGCGGTGGTGCTGCGGCACCGCAACGTGCTGGCGCGCAGCGCCGCGACCGCGGCCGCGAACGGGCTCGGCGCGGACGAGGTGTCGGTGAACTGGCTGCCGCTGGACCACGTGGGCGGGGTGGTGATGTTCCACCTGCGGGACACGTATCTCGGTTGCCGCCAGGTGCACGCGCCCGCCCGCTGGGTGCTGCGGGACCCGCTGCGCTGGCTGGAGTTGGCGCACCGGCACCGCGCGAGCGTGACGTGGGCGCCGAACTTCGCGTTCGGGCTGGTCGGCGACCGGGCGGCCGAGCTGCCGGCGCGCGGGGCGGACTGGGACCTGTCGCGGCTGCGGTTCGTGATGAACGCCGGTGAGGCGATCGTGCCGCGGGTGGCGCGGCGCTGGCTGCGGCTGCTCGCGCCGTTCGGGCTGCCGGGCACCGCGATGCGCCCGGCGTGGGGGATGTCCGAGACGTCGTCCGCGGTGGTGTACTCCGACCGGTTCACGCTCGCCGGGACCTCGGACGACGACGCGTTCGCGGAGGTCGGCGCGCCGCTGCCGGGGACCGCGGTGCGGATCGTGGACGGGCCGCAGCAGGCGCCGCGGGTGCTGGCGGAGGGCGCGGTGGGGCGGCTCCAGGTGCGCGGCACCACCGTGACGACCGGTTACCTGGCGGCGCCGGAGCAGAACGCGGCGGCGTTCACCGGTGACGGCTGGTTCGACACCGGGGACCTGGGCCGGATCGTCGGCGGCCGGCTGACGCTGACCGGCCGGGCGAAGGACGTGGTGATCCTCAACGGCGTCAACCACCACAGCCACGAGATCGAGGCGGCGGTGGAGGAACTGGACTGCGTGGAGCCGTCGTTCACCGCGGCGGTGGCGGTGCGGCCGCCCGGGTCCGGCGGTGACGAGCTGGCGGTGTTCTTCCACCCGCGGGGCGCGGCCGGGCCGGAGGAGGTCGCGCGGCGGGTGCGGCACGCGGTGCTGGACCGGATCGGCGTCAATCCGCGCTTCGTGCTGGCGGTCGCGCGTGCGCAGGTGCCGAAGACGGAGATCGGGAAGATCCAGCGGGCGGCGCTGCGGGCCCGTTTCGAGGCGGGCGCGTTCACCGCGGCGCAGCAGGCGGCCACGCTGCCGGACCACTTCCACCGGCCGGTGTGGGTGCCGCGCGCGCTGCCGCCGCGGCCGTCGGCGCCTGCCCTGGACGGCCCCGTCCTGGTGCTGCCGGACTCCGGCGGCGTCGCCGGGCGCCTGGCGGCGCTGCTGAGGGCCGCGGGGCGCGAGGTGGTGATGGCCGAGGGGCCCGGCGGCGACGCCCCCGTAGGCCTGCTGCCGGCGGCCGTGGTGGACCTGCGCTGCTACGGCCGGCCGTCGGGCGCTTCCGCGCGGGGCGAGCTGCACGCGCTGCTGGGGCTGATCCGGCGGTGCGGGCCGGCCGGTGCGGTGTACGCGGTGACCAGCGGTGCGGTCGCGGGGCTGCCGCAGGAGGTGCCGGACGTCGAACGGGCGCCGCTGGCCGGACTGTTGGCGACGCTCGGCCAGGAGCTGCCGGGGGCCCGGGTGGTCCAGCTGGATGTGCTGCCGGGTGACGCGGACGAGGTCGCGGCGCTGCTGGCCGCGGAGGTGGGGCGGCTGCCGCGCGAGCGTGCGGTGGCCTACCGCGGGGGCCGGCGGCTGGCCCGGAGGCTGGAGCCCGCGCGGGCGGGGAGCGGGGCCGGACGTGCGCCGTTCCGCGCGGGCGGGCGCTACCTGCTGACGGGCGGCGCGGGCGGCGTCGGGCGGCTGCTGGCAGCGGAGTTGGCCGCGTCGTACGGTGCGCGGGTGCTGTGCCTGGGGCGCGGGCCCCGGCCGCCGGCGCTCGATCCGGCGGCGGAGTACGTCCGCGCGGATGTCACGGACGCCGGGGCCGTGGGCCGGGTCGTACGGGAGGCGGAGGCGCGGTGGGGGGCGCCGCTGGACGGGGTGCTGCACCTGGCGGGCTCCTACCGGGAGGTGCCGCTCGACGCGTGCGCGCCCGCCGATCTCGACGCGGCGCTGGCCGCGAAGGCCGACGGGGCGCGGGTGCTGGCCGAACTGCTGGGCGGGCGGCAGGGGTTGCTGTTCGTCGCGTTCTCCTCGGTGAACGGCCTGTTCGGTGGCGCGTCGGTGGCGGGCTACTCGGCGGCCTCGGCCTACCTGGACGCGCTCGCAGGCGCGCTGCGGGAGCGCGGCCTTGACGCGTACAGCCTGGGGTGGAGCATGTGGGACGAGACCGGGATGAGCGCGGGCCACCCGATGAAGAGCCTGACGCGGGCACGGGGCTACCGGGTGCTGCCGCCGGACGAGGCGCTGGCCTCGCTCGTGGTGGCGCTCGGCCGCGACGCGCCGCACCAACTGGTGGGGCTGGACCCGGGCCGCCCGTGGGTGGCCTCCCAACTCGTCGGCGGTTCGGCGGTGTTGACGGAGCTGTCGGTGCACGCCGAGGCGGAGCCCGTGCTCGGTGCGGCGGCGCCCGACCGGTTCGGTACGCCGTCCGCGGCGCCGCGGGTCGTGGTAGGTCCGCTGCCGCTGGACCCGGTCACCGGCGAGGTGGACCGGGAGCGGCTGGCGAAGTCCGGTGCCGCGTCGGCCGCGCAGGCGGGCGCGGGGGCAGGTACGGGCACCGGCGCTGCGGACGGCGCTCCGCGCGACGGCCTGGAGTCGGTGATCGCCGCCGTGTGGGCCGAGGTGCTGGGCGTTTCGGGGATCACCCGCGGCGCGAGCTTCTTCGACCTGGGCGGCGGCTCCCTCCAGGCCACCCGCGTCCACGGGCTGCTCCAGGACCGCCTGCACCGCGACATCCCCCTGGTGGAGCTCTTCCGCCGCCCCACCCTCCGCGCCCTCGCCGAAGCCCTCGCCCCCGCTCCCGCCTCCTCCGCTCCCCCGCCCGCCCCCGGCACCCGCGGCCGCTCCCGCGCCGCCCGCCGCCTCCGCGCCACCCCCAAGCCCTGACCCCGAGGGAGGGGCCCGGCCGCCCGGGCCCCTCCCGGTCCTGCGCATAGGGTGGCGTCATGCCTCTGACCCGCATGGTCCTCTCGTCCGGTCGCTCGATCGACCTCACCGAGCTGCGCATGTCCTCGACCTACGCGGGGGTGCTGGAGGGCTACCCGAGCAAACTCTTCAACGACCGCACGGTCAGGCGCCTTCGACGTCGGGCCGAAGCCGCCTTCCCCTCCGCGCCGGTCCACCTCCTGCCGCCCACCCGCAGCTACCCGGACAGTCCCGCCGGCCCCTTCGGCCCGGTCGAGGTCCTGCCCTCCGTCACGTGTATCGGCGTCTTCGACTCGACGGTGGTCTCCCCCATACTCGACCCGGTCCTGCACCGCTCCACCCTCACCGTGGCCTGGTTCCAGCCGACCCCGTCCCCCGAGCACGCCGATCCCGCCCTCCACACCCTTCCCTGGGACACCCTGGCCGGCGACTACGCGCTCTAGCCGCCCGTGTCCGGCGCCCCCTGGGTCCGGTGCCGCTCCGCCGCGGTGGTCAGGATGCCGAGCAGCACCGCGAGGTCGGCCGCTCCCTCGGCGTCGTCGGCCCAGCGCATGACCGCCACCGGACGGGCATCCCGGAGGAAGACGCCTTCCCGTGCCAGGAGGAACGCCAACGCCAGCATGGCGGCACGGGCGTTGCCGTCCTCGAACGGATGGAAGAAGAGGACGTCGAGGTAGGCACGGGCCGCGCGTGCGGGCAGCGGCAGATCCGCTTGCGTGCTCTCGGACAGGCAGCGCTCGAAGCGTGTCCGTGTGTCGGCGGCGAGGCCGTAGCGCTCCTGCCCGCCCTTCGCGAAGGCGGGTGCCGGACGGAACCCGACGCACTGGCGGCCCAGCACGGTCCGCTGCCACCCCGCCAGGAGCGCGAAGCTCAGCGGAACGCCCTGCCGCGCATCGGCGAAGACCACGTCGATGGCGGCCAGGACCCGCGCGGTGCCTTCGCTGTCGCGTCGGCCCCGCGTTGCCGTGAAGAAGTCCCGGAGGCCGTCGCCGCCGGGCGCGCCGGAGCCGGAGCGTGTGCCGCGCCAGGCCGGCCAGGGGATCTCCGGTCGGATGCGCAGCCAGCTGGCGAGGCTGTCCTCGGCCCGGCAGGTTCCAGGGGTCATCGGCTTCCGCCCACGCCTCCGGCGAACCGCGTGCTCACCTCGTCGACCACGGCAGTGTCCGGTGCGATCCAACTGCCGAACCGGCCGCCGACGGCGTTCTCGACGATCTCCCGGGCCCGGTCCTCGTCGATGCCGTGGCAGGCGAGGAACCAGCCGAGGACCTGCGTGCAGTGCCCGTACCAGCCGCTTTCGGCATGGGTACGGTCGGCCACCACGGTGACCAGGCGGGTGCAGGCGCGCTCCCAGTGCCTGCGGTCCACCGCTGCCAGGGTGGTGTCCGGCGGAGCCAGGTCCGTGAACCGTTGCGCAAGGTCCTCGAGCCAGCCGCGCCATTGCCGGAGACCCTCGACAACCAGCGGTGCCGTCTCGTCCGGGGCGGTCATGGAGTCGTGTGCACAGCACCACGCCTCGACGATGCCCCCATCGGTGTCCCCCTCGCCGACCGACCAGTTCCACCCGCAGGCCCACCGGCCGTACCGGCCCACCAGGAACTCGGTGACGGTCGCGAGCCACTCCCAGCGATCCGCCGGGCCGACGTCTGCGCCGGGCAGCAGGGGCTCGACATGGCCGGTCAACTCCCTTGCCGCGTCCGCGTCCATCGCGAAGGGGTGCCGAGCCGGATCGGCTTCGGCCCACGTCAGGGTCCGTGCCCGCAGTTCGCTCACCATCCCACTCTGCCGTGCCGCGCTGCTGTGCCTCCACGCCTTTTACGACGGCCGCCCCGGGGCCGCGCCCGAACGGATGTACGGCAGGCAGGCCCTTGCGCGTGGCGGTCTACCTGGGGACCACTCGCCAGTTGCTTCCCTCGGCCCAGTGGGGCTGGATCATGTCGTCCTGCCGTACCAGGAGTTCACCTGAGTCGATGACGAGTCCCGCGGCCACCAAGGGCCCCTGGGCGCTGACACCGCTTTCGCCGAACCGGTCGCGAAGGGGCAGCAGGCCACGGTCCGTGCGGATCGCCATGGCCTGCCGGACGTAGGCGATCTTCCGGGCGTCGGTGCTGCGGACGGCGATGCAGTACAGGCGCCGCGTCCCGCGGATCGTCGCATCCGTGTCGCCGTCGTGGAACGTGCAGTAGGCTAGTCGGCTCGGCTCCAGGGCCGCGAAGAGGATGCGGTAGGCGGCCTGCCCGTAGAGCCCGCCGCCCAGTTGGTCGATGTCGAACAGGATGCGGACCTCGTGGTCGACGGTCCGGGTGACCGCAGGTCGTGGCGTCTTGCGTCCGAACAGCCCCATTCAGAACCCCCTCGTGACGACGGTCCCGCCGCCGGTCCGCGTTCCGGACGCCCCGTCATGCCGCGCCCGTGTCAGACGGTACCCGAACGCACCCGGCGTCGCGGGGGCCTTGCAAGTCGCGAGAAGGAGCTGGCGGGGAAGAGCGGTTGGGGGCCGTCGCCCGTGGACGTGGCGGCCGTGGGTGCCGACCCGGACCCCCGGGTGGGCCCGTCAGCCGGTGACCGGCTTCGCGGCGTCGATCCACCCGGCGAGCTGGTTCATGTAGCCCGCCTGGGAGACGTAGTCGAGCGTCGCCGACAGCCACGGGTGGACCTGGCCCGCGGCCAGCGCCGGGCTCTGCTTGACGGTCGGCTGCTTGGCCAACTGGGCCCGGTCGTAGCCGTCCTGCTCCAGCAGCCAGAGGTCGCCGCCGACCTGGCCGGCGTTCTCCCAGCTGTAGTCGGCCCAGTAGAAGCCCTCGGGCTCGGGCGCGAAGAACTTCACGCCGAGGTCGGAGTAGAGCCGCAGCGCCGGGTCGTCCTGGTACTTGGCGGCGTTGATGCCGTCGCTGTCGGCGTAGATCGCCGCGACGGTGACCGGGTGCGCCGCGGCGGCCTTCCGCAGCCGGTCCGAGGCGGCGTCATAGGTGGCCTTGGCCTTGGCGACCGTCGCGGCGTCGGCGCCGAGCGCGGTGGCGAGCTTGGTGGTGTGCGCCACGACGTCGGCGCCGTCGCCGCCGATCAGGATGGTGATGACAGGGGCGATCGCCTCGACCTGCTTCTGCTGGGCGAGGTCCTTGAAGCCGTAGTCGGGCTGGGTGGTGTCGATCGTGCCCTTCTCGTCGGTCGGGTATGCCTCGGAGACGATGACGTCAGGGCGGGCCGCCGCGAGCTTCTCGACGTCGATCTCGCCGGCGACCGAGCCGACCTGCTGGACGCCGGAGGTGTCGAGCCCGTCGAAGCGGGCGTCGGCCTTGAACGTGGCGTAGCCCCAGGCGGCGACGGGCTCGATGCCGTAGTGCATGAGGGGGACGATCTCGTCGTTCATGCCCGCCACGCGCTGCGGCGCGTGGTCGAGGGTGACGGTCTTGCCGAGGTCGTCGGTGAAGGTCCAGCGCTGGGAGGATGCCGACGCGGCGCTGTCCGCGCCGGAGTTCGACGAGGAGCAGGCGGCCAGAGCGGCGATCAGAGCCAGGGCGAGGAGCGGGAGCAGGCGGAGGCGTGGAAGGTTCGACATAGTGAGCTTAGGTTAGCCTAACCTTCCTCGTCCTCTTCCGGCAGCACCAGCGGAGTGCCGGTCACCGGGTCGGGCACCACCCGCGCGCGCAGCCCGAACGCCCGCCGCAGCAGCTCCGGTCGCAGCACCTCGGCCGGCTTCCCGTCGGCGAGCACGCCCCCTTCACCGAGGGCCACCAGCCGGTCGGAGTAGCGGGCCGCCAGCCCCAGGTCGTGCAGCACCATCACGACGGTGGTGCCCGACACGCGGTTGGTCCGCCGCACCAGCCGCAGCACCTCCAGCTGGTGCGCGAGGTCGAGGTAGGTCGTCGGCTCGTCCAGCAGCAGGGTCGGCGCCTCCTGCGCGAGCACCAGGGCGATCCAGGCGCGCTGCCGCTGACCGCCCGACAGCTCCGTCACCGCCCGGTCGGCCACCTCGGCGAGCCCGGTGTCGGCCAGCACCCGCGTCACCACCGCGTCGTCCGCGGGCGTCCACGGCCGGGCCCAGCTCTGGTGCGGGTTGCGGCCGCGCATCACCAGGTCCCGTACGCACGTGCCGGCCGGGGCCACCGGGCTCTGCGGCAGGATCGCCAACCGGCGCGCCACCGCGCGCGAGCGGTACGTGCGCAGGGGCTCGCCGTCCAGCAGGATCGTGCCCGCGCGCGGGGCCAGCAGCCGCCCGAACGCCTTGAGCAGGGTGGACTTGCCGCAGCCGTTCGCCCCGACCAGCGTGGTGACGGTGCCGGCCTCGATGTCCAGGTCCACGCCCTGGAGCACGGTGCGCCCGTCGTAGCCCAGGCACACACCGCGGGCCTGGAGCACGGGTACGGCGCCGCCGGCCCCGGATACGGGTACGGACTCGGGTACGGGTGCGGGTGCGGCGGTCATGTCGTCATCTCCTTGCGGTGTCTGACCAGCAGCCAGATCAGGTACGGCGCGCCGACCACGGTCGTGACGATCCCGACCGGCACGTCCCACGGGAAGACCGTGCGCGCGAGCGTGTCGGCCAGCAGCACCAGGCAGGTGCCGGTCAGCCCGGACAGCAGCAGCGGCGGGCGCGCGGTCCCGGCCGCGCGCACCGCGATCTGGGGCGCCACGAACGCGACGAACCCCACCGGGCCGGCCGCCGCGACCGCGGCCGCCGTGAGCAGCACGGTCAGGCCGACCACGAACGCGCGGTGCAGTTGGACCGGCAGTCCGACGCCCCGTGCGATGCCGTCCCCCAGGTGCGAGACGGCCAGCGCGGCCGACCCGGCGAGCGCGAGCGGCACCAGCACGGCCACCGCGGCCAGCAGCGGCCGCACCCCGTCCCACGACGCGCCGGACAGCGAGCCGACCAGCCACTGCGAGGCGGCCGTCGCCTGGGTGACGCGGGCGCGCACCAGCAGGTAGCTGGTGCCGGCGTCGAGCATCGCCGCCACCCCGATGCCCACCAGCACCAGGCGGTAGCCCTCCACACCGCCGCCGCGCCACCCCAGTCCGTACACCACGGCCGCGGCCGCGACCGCGCCCAGCGCCGCGGTGGCCGGCATGCCCGCGCCCAGCAGCGTCCCGCCGACGCTCTCCCCGCCGCCGCCGAGCACCACGGCCGCGACCGCGCCCAGCGACGCCCCCGACGACACCCCGACGACGTCGGGCGTGGCCAGCGGGTTGCGGGTGACCGTCTGCATCAACGCCCCTGCCACGCCCAGCGCCAGGCCCACCAGCGCGCCGGTGAGCACCCGCGGCAGCCGCAGGGTGACCACGATGAGCCGGTCGAAGCTGTCGCCCCGCCCGGCCAGCGTCCGCAGGATGTCGGGCACCGACACCTCCGCCCCGCCGACCGCGATCGCGGTCACCACCAGCGCGAGGGCGAGCAGCGCGGCCGCGGCCGTGGCCGCCAGCACCCGCGGCCGCCACGCGAACCCGAACGGCCCGACCAGTACGCCGTGCCGCCCCGCGGCCCCGGCAACTCCCGCGGGCGCGGCGGGCTGTACGGCGGTCACAGGCTGACCAGCGAGCGGCGGCGGGCGACCACGACGAAGAACGGCCCGCCGACAACCGCGAGCATGATGCCGACCTGGACCTCGGAGGCGCCGCCGATCTCGCGGCCGGCGATGTCCGCGACCAGGACGACCAGACAGCCGACGAGGGCCGCGGCGGGCAGCAGCAGCCGGTGTCCGGCGCCGACCAGCGCGCGGGCCAGGTGCGGAACGACCAGGCCGACGAAGGCGATCGGGCCGGCGGCGGCCGTGGCGGCGGCGGTGAGCAGGGTGATCGCGGCCAGGCCGGTGCCGCGGGCGACGAGCAGGTTCTCGCCGAGGCCGCGCGCGAGGTCCTCCCCCAGGGCGAGGTTGTCCAGGGCACGTGTGTTGAGCGCGGCGAGCAGCAGCCCGGCGGCGGCGAAGGGCAGCGTGGCCCACACGTCGTGGAGTTGGCGGCCGGACAGCGAGCCGACCACCCACAGCTGGTAGGCGCGCAGGCTGTCGCGGTCGGCAAGGGTCAGGAAGGACGTGATCGCGCCGAGCAGCGCGGAGACCGCGGTGCCGGCGATGGCCAGCGGCACCGGGTTCGCGGTGGCGCTGCCGGCGACGGTGATCGCGAAGGCGGCCAGGCTCGCCACGAGGGCGCCGGCCAGCGCCAGGCCCACCGACGCGGCCGGGCCGGACAGGCCCAGCACCACGATGCCGAGGACGACGGCGAGCCCGGCGCCGGCCGAGACGCCGAACAGGCCGGGGTCGGCCAGGGGGTTGCGGGTGTGGCCCTGCATGACGCTGCCCGCCACGCCCAGGCAGACCCCGGCGATCAGGCCGATGACCGTACGCGGCACCCGCGAGCCGTAGACGACGGCGGCGTCGGTGCCGGAGCCGGGGTGGAGCAGTCCGTGCAGCACCGCTGCGGGGGTGAGCGGATTGCTGCCCAGCAGAAGGCTCGCGACGCACACGGCGGCCACGGCCACGGCCAGCGCGCCGAGGGATCTCCCACCGGCGGCACGGAACCGGGACAGGGACGGGGACGGGAACGGCCGGCGGGTCCGCTGCGGCGGCTCGGCCGGCTCCGTAGCTACGATCACGAAAGTTAGCTTAGCCTTACCTTCATGAGCACTCGCGCACGCACCCTCACCCGTGAATCCCAGCTGTTCCGTGCCTCGGTCGTGTCGACCACGCGCCTGACCCCGAACATGCAGCGCGTGACCGTACGCGGCGACGAGCTGCGGGACTTCCCCTGGCGCGGCTACGACCACTGGTTCCGGCTGTTCCTGCGCCACCCGCACCAGGAGCGCTTCCACGTGCCGGAGGCGGGCGGCGAGAAGTGGTGGCAGCCCTACCTCGCCATGCCCGACGAGGTGCGGCCGCACTGCGCCAACTACACGGTCGCCGACTTCCGCGCCGAGGACGGCGAGTTGGACATCGACGTGGTGGTGCACCGCGGCCCGGACGGCGAGTTGGCCGGCACCGTCGCCATCTGGGCCTGCTCGACCGGGCACGGCGAAGAGCTCGCACTGATCGACCAGGGCATCCTGTTCGACCCGCCCGCCGACGCCTCCAGCGTGCTGCTGGTCGCCGACGAGTCCGGCCTGCCCGCGGTCGCCGGCATCCTGCGCTCGCTGGCGCCCGACACCGTCGGCCGGGTCTTCCAGGAGGTGCCCACCGACGGCGACCGCCGCACCCTGGCCGGCCCGCCCGGCGTGCGCGTCGAGTGGATACCGCGCACCGACCCGGGCACCGCGCCCGGCAGCGCCGCGCTGGCCGCCCTGCGCGCCCACCGGGACATCGACCCGGACGGGTACGCCTTCGTCGTCGGCGAGCAGACGCTCGCCACCGAGGGCCGCCGCCACCTGCACCGCGCGGGCATGCCGAAGGACCGCATCACCTTCTCCGGCTTCTGGAAGGCCGAGCAGCACTGACGCCCGCGGGCCCGGCCGCTGACCGTTCGGCCCTCCTCTCCTGGGGTGAACGGCGGTTGCGCCTGAGCCGGTGCCGGCGGCCGGGCCGATAGGAAGGAACAGGGCACGACCTGGCGCGACGGACGCCCGCGCCGGCCCCCGACCCGGGCCGACCGCCCGGAGAAGGGCGACGGTATGGACGCGCGCCGAAGGCGACCGGGCGGACCCGAACGGGCCCGGCGGCAGGAACGCAGGCAGCGGCAGCAGCAGCGCCAGCGCGAGCGGCGCCGCGAGCAGGCCCGCCCGGCAGGCGGCGAACGGGACTTGGAGACCTCCCGCGAGCGCGCCCGGGAGCGGGCGCAGAGCAACCCGGAGAAACGGTCCGCCCAGCGGGTCGACCAGCTCTACCGCACGCTGCTGCGCCGCCGCAAGCACCCGCTGAGCCCGTCGGACGTGGCCGTCGCGGACCTGCCGAAGGTGCGGCTGGCGGTGACCGCGGCCGCGCTCGGCAACACCATGGAGTGGTTCGACTTCGGCGTCTACGCCTACCTCGCCGACACGCTCGGCAAGGTGTTCTTCCCCGCCAGCAGCCCCGGGACGCAGGTGGTGTCCACCTTCGCCACCTTCGCCGCCGCCTTCCTCGTCCGGCCGCTGGGCGGGCTGGTGTTCGGCCCGCTCGGCGACCGGATCGGACGGCAGCGGGTACTGGCGATCACCATGATCATGATGGCCGCGAGCACCTTCGCGGTCGGCGTGCTGCCCAGCTACTCCTCCGCCGGGCTGCTGGCGCCGCTGCTCCTGCTGGTGTGCCGGCTGGTGCAGGGCTTCTCCACCGGCGGCGAGTACGCGGGCGCGACCACGTACATCGCCGAGTACGCGCCCGACAAGCGCCGCGGCTTCCTCGGCAGTTGGCTCGACTTCGGCACCTTCATCGGCTACTCGCTCGGCTCGGGCCTGGTCACCGTGCTGACCCTCACCGCGGGGTCGGACGGCCTGGAGCACTGGGCGTGGCGGATTCCGTTCTGGGTCGCCGGGCCGCTGGGAGTGACCGGCCTGTACATGCGGCTGAAGCTGGAGGACACGCCCGCGTTCAAGGAGGAGGTCGAGCAGGCGGCGCACGCGGCGCCGGGCGAGGACAGCCCGGTGGAGCAGGCGCGGCAGTCCGGCGGCGGCCGGCTGAAGGAGATCTTCACCGACCACTGGCAGGCGGTGCTGATCTGCATGGGGCTGGTGCTGCTGTACAACGTCACCAACTACATGGTCACCTCCTACCTGCCGACGTACATGACCTCCACCCTCGACTTCGGGTCCACCACCGCGCAGTTGATGGTGCTGGCCACGATGCTGCTGGTGGTCCTGACGATCACCGCGGTCGGCCGCGGCTCGGACCGCTGGGGGCGCAGGCCGCTGTTCATGACCGGCAGCATCGCGCTGGTCGCCCTGTCGGCGCCGGCGTTCCTGCTGATCCGCCAGGGCGGGATCGCGCTGCCGGCGGTCGGCTGCGCGGTGCTCGGCCTGCTGCTGGTGACCTTCGCGGGCACCTCCGCGGCCACGCTGCCCGCCCTGTTCCCGACCCGCATGCGCTACGGCGCGCTGTCCATCGCGTTCAACATCTCCGTCTCGCTCTTCGGCGGCACCACCCCGCTGTTCGCCTCCGCGCTGGTCGAGGCGACCGGCGACAACATGATCCCGGCGTACTACCTGATGGTCGCCGGGGTGATCGGCTTCGTCTCCACGCTGTTCCTGCGCGAGACCGCGGGCAAGCCGCTGCCGGGCTCGCGGGCGATGGCCGAGACGCCCGGACAGGCCCGGCGGCTGGTGGCGCGCAGCCGTACGGCCGCGGGGCGGCAGGCGCGGGACATGTGGATCAGGCTCCGCGGCCGCGGCCGCGGCTGAGCGCCGGGCCGGCCCTGCTGGCGCGGGTGCGCGCCGGTGCACGAGAATCGGCCGGTCGGTCGGGGCAGCGGGGAGCGGGGAGCGGCGGGGGGACAGGAGGCGGGTGGGCGTGGGCGTGGGGGCGGACGCGGGCGCAGGCGCGGGGGTGGACGTGGAGACGCCCGGGGAGCCGGCCGTACCCGGGGAGCAGGTCGGGGGCCTGCGGCGGCCCCGGTTCGTCGGGCGCGCGGCCGAACTCGCGCAGCTCACCGAGGCGTTGGCGCACCCGCCCGCGTTCGTCGTGGTCGAGGGCGAGCCGGGCATCGGCAAGAGCCGCCTGGTACGGGAGGCGGTACGGGCGGCCGGTGCCGAGACGGAGTGCGGCCGGGCCCCGATCGGCACGCTGTACGTGCGGTGCCCGCCGTACGCCGGGCATTTCACGCTGGCGCCGGTGGTGGACGCCCTGCGGCAGGCCGCGCCCGGTGTCCGCGGCGCAGGACTGTCCGCGGTGGGGGCGGCGCTGCGGCCGCTGTTCCCGGAGTGGTCGCGTGATCTGCCGCCCGCGCCGCCCGGCCTGGTGGACCCCGGCGCCGCGGCGCACCAGCGGCTGCGGGCGCTCGCGGAGCTGCTGGACCGGCTGGAGGTGCGGACCCTGGTGGTGCAGGACGCGCACCGGGCCGATGCGGGCACGCTGGACTTCCTGGTGCACCTCCTGGCGGCCCGGCCGCGGCGGGTGAGTGTGGTGCTGACCTGGTGCCCGGGCGAAGTGCCCGCGGCTTCGCCGCTGTTGCGGCTGACCGCCCGCCCGCCGGAGGACGGGGGCCGGGCCCGGGTCGTACTCGGCGGCCTGCCGGAGGCGGACGCCGCCGCGCTGGTGTCCTCGATGCTCGGCGGGGAGCGGGTGTCGCCCGGCCTCGCGCGGGCCCTGTACGGCTGGACGGAGGGGGTGCCGCTGGCGCTGGCGGAGTGCGTGCGGCTGCTGCGCGAACGGCGCGACCTGGTGCTGCGCGGCGGGCAGTGGGCGCGCCGCGGCCGCCGCGAGATCGAGGTGCCGGCCGCGATCGGTGACGGGGTGCGCGAGCGCGCCGCCCGGCTGGACGCGGACGCGCGGCGGGTGCTGCTGGCCGCGGCCGTCCTGGGTGAACCGGCCGACGAGCAGGTCCTGGCCGCCGTCAGCGGGCTGCCCGCGGCGAACTGGCCCGCGGCGGTCGGCCGGGCCCTGGCCGCCGGGCTCCTCGACGATGCCTTCCCCGCCGCGGCCGGCCGCGGCGGCGCCGCGCCGCACCAGGCCGGCCCGCCCCTGATCGGCTTCCGGCACGCCCTGGCGGCCCGGACCGTCTACGCGCAAGCGACCGCCCCCGAGCGCGGCGCCGCGCACCGCCGCGCCGCCGAGGCCCTGGCGGCCACCGCGCCGCGCCCGCTGACCGGTATCGCCCGCCACTTCCAGCTGGCCGGGGACGTCGAGCGCTGGGCGGCCTACGCCCGGCAGGCCGCCGACGCCGCGCTGGCCGCGGGCGACCACGCCGCCGCCATCACCCTGCTGCACGCCCTGATCACCCATCCCGCGCTGCCCGTCACCGAACTGGCCGCGCTCACCGCGAAGCTGCCGCTGCAGACCGCGACCGGGACGACCGAGCGCGGCGGGATCGTCCGGACGCTGCGCGCGGCGCTGGCCGCGGGGTCCGGGGGCGGGCAGCTCGTGCCGCGCGAGCGGGCGGCGATCCGCGCGCAGCTCGGCCGGCTGCTGCTGGACGTCGGCGAACACGCCCAGGGCGCCGCCGAGTTCGAGCTCGCCATCCCCGACCTCGCCGAGGGCGGCTACGCGGTGGCGAACGGGATGACGATGCTCGGTATCCCGCTGCACGCGTCGTGGCCGGTCTCCACCCATCTGCGGTGGCTCAGGCGCGCCCAGTCCGTCGCGGCGCTCGGCGCGGTCACGGCGGACCAGCAGCGCGTCCTGCATGTCAACCACGTGACCGCGCTCCTCAACCTCGGCGAGCAGAGCGGCTGGGAGCTCGCGCAGCAGCACGACGGCGACGAGTCGACGCCGCAGGCCGCCCGGCAGCACGCCCGCCTCCATCTCAACGCCGGCAGCCAGGGCCTGTACTGGGGGCTGTACGAGCAGGCCCGGCGGCATCTGGACCTCGCGGTCGACTGCGCCGAGCGGCACGGCTACCAGGGCCTGCACGACATGGCTGCCGCCACCAGGGACCATCTGGACTGGCGCACCGGGGCCTGGGAGGGCCTGGACCGGCGGCTGTCGCAGTGGGCGGCGGTGGGCGAGCCGATGATCCGGATCGACGCGCAGCTGGTCGGCGCGATGCTGCGGGCGGCCCGCTCGGGGCCGGACGCCGAGAGTGTCCGGGCGCTGCGTACGCTGCTGGCGGAGAGCCGGCAGCGCGGCGCGGCCGAGACGGTCGCCGAGGCGGCCGGGGCGCTGGCCCGGCTCACCGCCGAGCCGGCGCAGGTGCTGGCCGTCACCGGTGAGCCGGTGCGGCGGATGACCCGCAAGGGGCTGTGGCTGTGGGCCGCGGACCTGCTCCCGCCGCACCTCGGGGCGCTGCTGGCCACCGGCCGCCGCGCGGAGGCCGAGGCGCTGGCCGAGGCGTTCGCGCAGGGCGCCGCCGGGCGGTCGGTGCCAGTGCTGACCGCGGCGCTGGCCTGCTGCCGGGCGCTGCTCGCCGAGCCGCCCGACCTGTCCGGCGCACCCGAGCGCGCCGCGGGGTCGGCCGCGAGCTGGCGGGCGGCGGCCGAAGCGTGGCAGGCGCTGCCGCGCCCCTATGACGCGGCGCAGGCCCGCGAGCGCGCCGCCCGCTGGCTGCTCGCCGCGGGGCAGCCGGGCGCCGCGGTGCGTGAACTGCACACCGTGGCAGAGGAGTTCGGCGCGCTCGGCGCGCGCCATGACGCGGCGCGGGTGGCGCGCACGCTGGCCGCGTCCGGGGCCGCGTCCGGCGAGCGGAGTGCGAAACGGCGTACCGGGCGCCGCGGTTATGGCGGTCTGCTGTCGCCGCGCGAGCAGGAAGTGGTCCGGCTGGTCGTGCGCGGGCTCACCAACCGGCAGATCGCGCAGGCCCTTTCGCGATCGCCGAAGACGATCGCCGCGCAGGTGAACTCCGCGATGCGCAAGTACGGCGTGACCACGCGCACGGCCCTCGCGGTGCGGTCGACAGGGAAGGCCGCGGCGGCCGGGCCGCCCGGCGCGGACCCCGCCTGATTCGCGCCCCGCCCGCACCCCGGTTCGACAGCGGTCAACGGGCCTGCAGGAGCGTCGCGTTGAGGACGCCACCGGCCCGCCCCGCAGGCGTCACCCGGGCACCACCGTTAGGTCGGATGACCTAAACAACGGCCGCGCCGGGAGCCGGTGCGTTGACAACTTCCGGTGCCTGGGCGGCCAATGGGGTCTCGGTGACCACCCCCGTCGCCGTCGCCCCTGATCCCGCACCTCAGGCGACCTGTGCCCTCATCCACAGGAGTCGAGCTTTGCCCACCGCCACCACGACCGGCGCCACCGTACGGCGAAGAGCAGCCGCCGCCGTCGCCGGGCTCGGAGCCCTCGCGCTCACGCTGCTGGGCCTCCCGGCCCAGGCGCACGCCGCCTCAGCCCCTGCCACTTCCGCCACCTCCACCGCCGCCACCAACGCGACCGCACGGACCGCCGCGGCGGCGACCGGCAGCGACGCGGCCTACCAGCGCAGCTGCGGCGAGGCCGCGAAGGGCCAGTTCGCCTGCTTCGCGCTGCGCCGCACCGACGTCAAGGCCGCCAAGGGCGTGCAGCCGCTCGCCGCCACCCCCTCCGGCTACGGCCCGAGCGACCTGACCAGCGCCTACAACCTGCCCGCCGACGGCGGCGCCGGCCAGACCGTCGCCATCGTCGACGCCTACGACGACCCCAGCGCCGAGGCGGACCTGTCGGTGTACCGGGCGCAGTACGGCCTGCCCGCCTGCACCTCCGCCGACGGCTGCTTCACCAAGGCCGACCAGCGCGGCGGCACCGACTACCCGGCGGCGAACGCCGGTTGGGCCTCGGAGATATCCCTCGACCTCGACATGGTCTCCGCGGTCGCCCCGGCCGCGAAGATCCTGCTGGTGGAGGCGGACAGCGCCGACATCGAGGCGCTGGGCGCGGCGGTGGACACCGCGGTGGCGCTCGGCGCGAAGTACGTCTCCAACTCCTACGGCACCGGCTACGACACCACCGCCGGGAGCGGCGAGTCGGCGACCGAGACGACCGAGGAGGACGCGCACTACGACCACCCGGGCGTGGCCGTCGTCGCCTCCTCGGGCGACTCGAAGTACGGCGTGAGTTACCCCGCGTCCTCGCAGTACGTCACCTCCGTCGGCGGCACCGCGCTGACCCGCGACAGCGGCAGCCCGCGCGGCTGGACCGAGTCGGTGTGGAACAACTCCTACGGCGGCCCCGGCTCCGGCTGCTCGCTCTACGAGCCGAAGCCCTCCTTCCAGTCCGGCACCGGCTGCGACAAGCGCGCCGTCGCGGACGTCTCCGCGGTGGCCGACCCGGTCACGGGCGTGGCGGTCTACCAGACCTACGGCGGCAGCGGCTGGAACGTCTTCGGCGGCACCAGCGCCGCGTCGCCGATCATCGCGGGCGTCTACGCCGACGCCGGCACCCCGGTCGCGGGCAGCTACCCCAACTCCTACCCGTACCTCGCCAGCGGCTCGGGCCTCAACGACGTGACCAGCGGCAGCAACGGCAGTTGCTCCCCGGCAGTGCTGTGCACCGCGGGCGCCGGCTACGACGGCCCGACCGGGCTGGGTACGCCGAACGGCCTGTCGGCCTTCCGCAGCGGCCCGCACGGCGAGGTCGAGGGCACCGTGACCGACGCCGCCACCGGCAAGGCCCTGGCGGGCGCCCGGGTGGCGGTGGACGGGTTCGCCGCGACCACCGGCACCGACGGCAGCTACCAGGTGACCGTGCCCGCCGGCAGCCACGGCATCACCGTCACGGCGTTCGGCTACGCCGCGGGCGGCGACACGGACGTGAGCGTCGACGACAACGCGACCGTCACCCGCGACTTCGCGCTCAAGGCCGTCGGCTCCCACACCGTCTCCGGCAAGGTCACCGACGGCTCCGGGCACGGCTGGCCGCTGTACGCGAAGCTCACCGTGGACGGCACCGCGCTGAGCTCCTTCACCGACCCGGTCACCGGCGCCTACGCGCTGAAGCTGCCCGAGGGCGCCTCCTACACGCTGCACATCACCCCCGAGTACACCGGCTACCAGGCGGTGGCGAAGACCGTCACGGTCGGGAAGTCCGACCAGAAGGCGGACGTGGCCGTCCCCGTCGACCCGAACGCCGGTTCCACCCCGGGCTACCGGATCGAGGACACCGCGCCCGTCGAGGCGTTCGACTCGACCACCGCCGCACCCGACGGTTGGAGCGCCGCGAGCACGTCGCCGTACGCCACCGCCGGCTGGGAGTTCGACGACCCGGCGGGGCGCGGCAACCTCACCGGCGGTGACGGCGCGTTCGCCGTCGCGGACGCCAAGGCGTCGACGTCCCCCGCGTACATCACCGGCACGCTGGACAGCGCCTCCTACGACCTGAGCAGGATGTCCGCGCCCGAGCTGGACTTCGGCACCGCCTTCCAGCAGCAGTCCGGGGCGGTCCCGATCATCTCCGCCTCCACCGACGGCGGCAGCACCTGGAACCTCCTCTGGGTCGGCACGGGCTCACTGGGCGCCGGCTCGACGGTCGACATCCCGCTGACCTCCTACGCCGGCGCGTCCTCGCTCAGGGTCCGGTTCCAGATGACCTACTACGGCAGCGCCGACATGTACTGGGAGCTGGACGACGTCCAGGTCGGCGAGCGCACCCCGCAGGCCGTACCCGGCGGGCTGGTCGTCGGCACCGTCCGGGACGCCAACGACGGCTCCGCGGTGACCGGCGCGGCCCTCGACGTACCCGGCGCCGCCACGAAGGCGGTCTCGGCCGCCACTCCGGACGACCCGGCCGTCGGCGGCGGCCTGTACCACCTGTTCGCGCCGCGCACCGGCACGCACCAGGTCACCGCGGCCAAGGGCGGCTACACCAGCTCCTCCGCCGCGGTCCGGATCGCCGCGGACCGCACGGTCCGGCAGGACTACACGCTCAAGGCCGGCCGGCTCACCGTCACACCCGGCCGCGTCGACGCCGCCACGAAGCTCGGCGGCACCACCACGCAGCGCCTGACGGTCACCAACACCGGCACCGCCCCCGCCACGCTGCGCCTGGCCGAGCAGCCGGGCGACACCGAGGTGACCGGCGCCGGGACCCCTCTGAAGGAGACCAGGACCGACTACACCCCGACCCGCTCCGCGAAGGCCCAGGCGAGCCCCGCGAAGACCGGCACCTCCACCGGCACCGCGGCGGACGCGGGCACCAGCGGGACATGGCAGAGCGGCACCGCCTACCCGACGACCATCATGGACAACGCGGTGGCGGCCGACGGCGGCACGATCTACTCCGCGTTCGGCTACGACGGCCTGTCGGACACTGCCGCCATGTGGTCCATGGACCCGGCCACCGGCACCTGGACGCAGCGCGCGCCGGCCGCCGACACCCGCGAGTCGCCCGCCTACGGCTTCATCGACGGCAAGCTCTACGCCACCGGCGGCTGGGGGTCCGACTACCAGCCCGACGCCAAGCTGGAGATCTACGACCCCGCCACCGACACCTGGTCCACCGGCGCGAGCGTGCCCATCGCGTACGCCAGCAGCGGCAGCGGCGTGCTGGACGGCAAGCTGTACGTGGTCGGCGGCTGCGGCGGCGGCCACTGCGCCGGCACCGAGGTACAGGTCTACGACCCGTCCACCGACTCCTGGTCGGCGGCCGCGGACTACCCCGAGCCGATCGGCGCCGTCTCCTGCGGCGCCCTGTCCGGCACGCTCTACTGCGCCGGCGGCAGCAACGACGACGCCGACGTGCCCCACGCCTACTCCTACGACCCGGCGAAGAACGCCTGGACGGCCATCGCCGACCTGCCCTCCGCGATGTCCGCCACCGCCGGCACCGTCGCGGCCGGGCAGTTCGTCCTGACCACCGGCATCAGCGCCGGCGCCGCCACCAACAAGGGCTACGCCTACGACCCGGCCACGAACCGGTGGAGCAGCCTGCCCAACGCCCCCACCGCGACCTACGGCGCCGGAGCGGCGCCCGGCCTGTACAAGATCGGCGGCTCGACCCAGGCCGCCTCGCCGCTGTCGAACGTCGAGGTGCTGCCGGGCTACGGCCCGACCGGCGCCACGGACGTGCGCTGGCTGCGCGAGAGCCGCCGCACGCTCACGCTCCGCCCGGGGCACCACGCCACCGTGACGGTCACGCTCACCGCCTCGGCGGCCGGCGGGATCACCAAGACCGGTGTGTATGACGCCGAGTTGCCCGCCACCTCGGACACGCCGTACCACGTGCCCGCGGTGCCGGTGACGCTGACGGTCAAGCCGTCGAAGGGCCACGGCGGGGGGAAGGGCTGACCCCTCCCCCGCACACCACGGCGGCGCGCCCCACCCGGGGCGCGCCGTCCGCCGTACCGGACGCGTTCCGCACGCTGCGGACGGGCGCCGCGGGCGGGGACAATCCTCATGTGATCGATCGTCACGTGATCGGCCGTCACAGTGAAGGAGCGTCCCGATGTGGTCCACCGTCATAGCCGTCCTCGGCACCCTGCTCGGCGGGGGGCTCACCGGGCTGCTCCAGAGCCGCGGAGAGCGGCGTTCCCGGCTGGCCGCCCGCACCGACGAGAAGGCGCGGGCACTGCGCACGGCCCTCGGCGAGCTGGTCGCCGCGCTCGGCGACCACCGCCGGGCGATGTGGCACCGCGAAGCACTGCGGCTGGACGGCGCGGCCCAACACACCTACGAGGCCGCCCGGATGGAGTCCCGCTCGACGCGCTCGGCGGTCACCGCGCCGCTGGTGGCGGTCTCCGTCATCGAGCCCGCCCTCGCACAGGTCGCCAAGGAGGCCGCGCAGGCCGCGTTCGACCTACGCGACGCCCCGGACCGCGAGGAGCTGGCCGCGCGCCGCGAACGCGCGATCGCCGCGACCGACGTCCTGGTGGCCGCCGCGGGCCGCGCCATGGCCTGAGGCCCTCTGCCGGGCGCTCAGCGGAAGCGGATGGCCCTGAAAGCGCCGCACGGAACGGCGCCCGCCCGTCCGCCGACAGCGGCGCGGCCCCGCCCCCGGTCAGACGGTCACCACCCCGCGCGGGTCGAAGAGCGTGACGGTCACCGCGCCACCGGGGGCCTCCGCCGTGGTGGCCGGGGGCCACTCCAGGTCGGGGGTGGCGATGATCGCGATGTCCGCGGCGTCCGGCACGGGCTGCCCCGCGGCGCGCAGGGCGTCCAGCGCGCTCCGCAGCTCGGCCTGATAGGCGGCCGCGACCGCCCGTGCCCGGGCCTCGGCGAGCTGCATGGACCGGCCGAAGTGCGGCACGCCGTCGACCGGCACCACGGCCCGGTCCTCGATCCGGATCACCGGCGGCGGCCCGCCCCCGGCCACCGCCGCGGCGATCGCCGCGGCCGCCTCCCCCGCGCTGCCCGCCACCCACGCGCGCTGCTCCCCCGTCAACGGGACGTTCCCATCAACGACGGCGCCCCCGTCGGCCGGTGTGTCCCACACGGACGTCGGCCCCGCCGACACCTGCACCGGCGCGCTGCCGAGTACGTCGGTGGTAGCGGTGATCGTGGCGGGGTGCGCGACCGGAGTGGGGTCCACCGCCTCCGCCGGCGGCGTGCTCGTGGCGGTCGAGGTCGAGGCGGACGTACTCACCGACGCCGGAGCTGCGGTCGAGGTCGAGGTGGACGTACTCGCCGACGTCGGGACCGTGGAGGCGTTCGTAGCCGTGCTCGCTCCCGGCACGGTCGTCGCCTCCGGCGGGGCGACATGCGGCGCGGGCTTCGCCTCGACCGCGGGCGTGGGTGCGGCGGGTGCCTTGACGGTGGGCGCAACCGCCGCAGGCCCGGAAGTGGCCGCATCCGCCGGCCGCATGGTCGAACCGGCCGCGACCGTCGACACCGGAGCGGCGGTCACGTTCGTGGCCGTCACGGTCGTGCTCACCGCCGCCGGCACCGTGGACGCGTCCGTAGCCGTGCTCGTCACCGGGAGGGTCGTCGTGTCCGTCGTGGTGGTCGTCGCCGGTGCCGTCGTGTCCGGGGTCGGGTCGGTGGACCAGTAGTAGGCGTGGTGGTCGGTGCTGGTAGGGGTGCCGTAGGTGCCGTTCTCGTCGTATTTCTGGAGGGTGACGCGGACGGGTTGACGGAAGAGGCGCTGGGTGCCGTCGGTCTTGCCCTGGCCGGGCTTGTCGCCGGTGAGGCCGTGGGGGACGGTGGGCGGGGTGAGTTGGCGGCCGGGGACGCCGGGCGGGCGGGTGACGGGCGTGTCGGCGGTCAGCGCCTGGTCCCGGCTGAACTGGATCGAGTTGAGGCCGGGCAGCGGCACCGTCGCTCCCGGGTTGCGGGTGAGGAAGCTGACGTCGAGGGGGGCGACGCTGTAGGAGGCGCCGCGCCCGGCGCTCGTGGTCAGCTCGTCCTCGGTCGAGACGGTGACCTCGTCCTTGCCGTCCCCGCGGCGCCCGATCTCCTCCGCCTGGCCGGTCGGCTGCATCGTGACCTTCAGTCCGGTGCGGTGGTCCGGGCCGAGCGGTGCCGTACGGTAGCCGGCGGCCGGGTCCTTCAGGTGCGGGAAGACCGTGGACAGCGCCTGGCCGGAGAGCGCCTGGCGGGTTGAGATCTGCTGGGCGACCGGCGTGGTCTGCTCGGTGTGGAGCTGGTGCCCGGGTCCCAGCCGGGGGTCGTGGACGAAGGAGTTGACGACCTGGCGGGCCGCGTCGGGGGCCATGGCCCACGCGGCGTGGCCGAGCGCGCCGGTCGTCGCGTTCCACACCTGGGAGGCGGCCGAGCCGGAACGGCCGAGGACGCCGTCGCCCCACGGGCGGGGCGTGCCCAGCAGGTTGTGCGCGGAGTCCACCAGCCGCTCGGGGTGGTCGATGCCGACCAGGTCGTGGCCGGAGGCGAAGTCCGCCTGCCACTGGGCGCGTTGACCGGGGGTGCCGTTCAGCGGTTGCAGTTCGACGCCGTTGCCCTGGGCGCTGCCGGACGGGTGCGGGGTCGCGGTCGTGGTGCCCGTCGTGCCCGCGGTCGCCGTCGTCGTCCTCGCGGGGGCGGTGCTCGTCATCGACTCGGGCACCCAGGCGGAGGCCCGCCAGTCGGGCCGTACGGGGCGCGGCGCGGGCAGGTTGACGAACCGGCTGGTGGCGTTGCGGCGGGTGACGGTGACGTCGAACCGCATGGGCGTGCTGAACTTGTGCAGGTCCTCCTTGGAGGTCGTCTTGTGCTCGACCTTGGTGGTCTGGCCGGAGGTGTGCGAGGTGTTGCCCTTGGTGTCGGCGCCCGCGGTGCCGGTGTTCGTCACGTTGTTCAGGTGGCTCTCGGCCGTCGGGGCGCGGTAGGAGACCCGTACGTTGCCGTCGCCGCCCGCGGACCAGGTGCGGCCGCTGTCGCCGGTGACGGCCTGGCTGCTGGCCACCTTGCGGGTCCAGCCGCCGTCGGACTGCCGTCCGTCGTGCTGCCAGCCCTCGGGGGTGCCCTTGACCAGCACCTGCGTCACGGTGCGCACGCCGTGGTGGTCGTCGACCCGGTGGACCAGGATGCCGGGTCCGACCAGGTCGTCGTAGTGCGCGCCGAGGTGGTCGGGGGTGATCACGTCCGCGAAGGGCAGCGCCGCCACGGGGACGTCGCCGAGCCCGTCGCCGGCCTCCAGGTCGCCGGGGGGCAGCGAGCCGCCGCGGATCTGGCGGTCGACCTCGCGCAGGATCTCGTCGGTGGAGGGGATCTCGATCCGGCTGCCGCCGCTGACGCCGTTCTCCAACGGGACGGAGCGGCGCGGCGGTTGCTGCGTGGTGCCGGTACCGGTGCCGGTCGGGGTGGTGGTACTGGTCGTGGTGCCGGTGCCGGTGCCGGTCGCGGTGGTGGTCGACGTGCCGGGGTCCGTCGTCGTGGTCGGGCGGACGGGCGGGGTCAGCGCCTTGGCCTCGGCGTCGGAGAGCAGCACCCGCACCGGGTGGTTGTGGGTGACCGGCTCACCGTACGTGACCTCGCCGGTGGAACTGGTCACCTTGCCCTGGAGGATGATCCGCGCGTCGCCCTCGTAGACGTGCCAGGGTCCCTTCTGGGTGGTCTTGTTGCTCGTGCTGAACGTGTGCTTGACCGCGTCCGCGGTGCTGCCGCCGTACGATCCCTTGCCGCGGATGCCGCCGCGCGCCTGGTACGTGGAGGTGTGCGGGTCCTTCGGGGTGGCGGGGAAGCGGCCGAAGTCGCCGCCGACACCGCCCTTTCCGGTCAGCGCGGACTTGTCCTGGACCTTGACCGATGTCTCGGTCTTCGTCTCGACGTCCAGCTTGCCGTCGCCGGAGAGCGTCTCGCGGTAGGTGAGGTTGGTCAGCTGGGTGCGCTGGGAGAGCCCGGCGGTGTCGCGGTTGCGGCCCGAACCCACGTGCTGGTCGGCGGTGTTGGTCCAGCCGCCGTGCGACGCCGAGACGTTCGCGCGCAGTTGGGACTGGGTCGCGAGCGGGTCGACCAGATCGTGCAGGTTCGGGATGCGTAGCGGCAGGACGGAGTTCCTTCGGGCGTGGCGGGTGTTGAAGGCGTTCTCGATCGCCTGGCGGGCGTGGTCGCGGTAGTCGTCGGCGCCGCCCACGTGGTCCACGAGGTGGTGGTCCGGCAGCTGCTGGACGGTCACGTGCGCGGGGGGCGCGTCGGTCGCCGGTGTCTCGGTCCGGCCGATGTCGACCGTGACGTGGCCGCCGCCGGTGTCGACGTGCTGCACCGCCTGGTGGTTGGGCTCGACCGGCAGCGTCGGCACCCGCAGCACCGGGTGGTCCGAGTCCTGACGCACCGTCAGGACGTCGAAGGAGACCGGGTAGGAGTAGCGGTCACGGTCGCCGGAGACCGTCAGGGTGCGCTTGACCTCGGTGCTGTCGCCGACCGTCGTGCCGTGCGTCGGCGCGTACGTGCCGTCCGCGTTGACGTTGAAGAAGCCGCGGTTCAGGTCCATGTGGTCCAGCGAGCTGCGCAGGTTGCCGCTGCCCGCGACCACGTGCGAACTGCCCTGGGTGACCGCGCGTTCGCCGCCCGCGGTCCGGGTGAGCGTGTTCTTCGCGGTCGCGTTCTGCGTGCCCGTGTGGGTGCCGTCGCCGAGGTTGGCCTTCACCAGCACGTCGTACGTCTTCGCGTTCAGCAGCGGCAGGTGCGAGCTGTCCAGGCTGACCCGGAAGGTGCCGTCCACCAACTGGTGGCCACTCGCGCCGAGTTGGGAGGGCGCGATCTGCTGGCGCAGGTCCGCGAGGTTCGTGATCGCCTTGGGCGGGACGCGCACCGGCGGGTGGGCGCCGGAGGCGGTCCCGGCGGGCGGGTGGACGATGTGCGGCGGCGGCAGCACCCCGGGGGCCGTCTGCCACAGCGTCTGCACGATGTGGCGCTCCAACTGGTCGGAGCCGGGGAATTCGGAGAAGGTCGTGCGCTGCACCAGCCCGGGCCCGGCCAACTGCTGCCCGGGCGGCGGCTGCCGGGTGGCTGCGCCCGGGGCCGTGGCGGCGCTGGTCGCATCGGTGGAGGTGGTGGCGGCCGTGGAGGTCGTGGCGGCTGGGGAGGCCGTGGAGGAGGTGGTCGCGGTCTCCTGCGGGTGGGGCAGGACGCGGACGACATCCCCGGTGGGCGCCCGCAGCGGCGGCTCGATCTGGACCACGTGGGCGCCGGGCGGCGGGGCGGCCGGCGTGTGGTCGGTGATCTCCTCGGTCGTGGTGGAGTGCAGGCCGTCGGTGCCCGGGGAGAACTGCTGGCGGATGAGCCAGACCCGGAACCGCGTGGGGGTGTTCACCACGTCGGCCGGGCCCTTCTGCTCGACGCTCACGCCGTCCTCGACCCCGTGCGCCCCCTTCGCACCGTAAGCCGTCGTCTGCCCGTACGTGTACGTGCCCGTGCCGGTCAGCCACTTCGTCTCGCCCGCCGGGGTGCTGTGCCACACCTCGCCCGACGCGCCGCCGCCCGCGCCCAGCGCCCATCCGCTGCTCTGCGAGTGGTTGCGGGCCTGCTCGCCCTTGTTGCTCCACCCGGTGCTGGTGGTGGTGTCGGTGGTGTGCAGCACCGTGGAGGTGTCCGGCTCCGCGGCCAGCCGCAGGAAACCGGTGCCGCCGTCGGACAGCGTCAGCGGCTTGGACAGCAGACCGGGGCCCGAGACCTGCTCGAAGTGCTGGATGACGTGGTCGGTGTCGAGGAAGTCCACGATGTCCTGGTGGGCGGTGCCGCCCGGCTTCGCGTCCTTGGGCAGCGCGTCGAAGACCGCGTCGCGGACGCCGCCCAGACCGGTGATCGTCAGCGGGTGCCCGGCGGCCGGCCCCGGCGCGCCGGTGCGCGGTGGCGCGGTCGCGGTGCCCGCAGCAGTGCCGTCGGCGGCCGTCGTGCCGGTGCCGGACGTGGTGCGCGGGGGCGGGTTCCAGCCGTCCCAGGTGTGCGGACCGGTGGTGCCGCGCGGCGCGGTGCGCGGCACGTCGGCCCGCAACGGGCCGCTGATCGAGGCCGGTTGGGTCGCACCGTCCTGACCGCCGACCGTGAGCGCGTCCCCGTTGTGGTCCACCACCTGGACGTCGAACGTGGCCTGCGAGGTGTAACTGTCGGTCTTCCCGGTCAGTTTGACCTCGCCGGACGTCTTCGCCGACGTGGAGCTGGTCGTCTCGGTGCCGTGGCTGGCGCCGCCGGCCTTCACCGCGCCGTTCACGAGCACGAACAGCTTGGGGTTCACCGGCTGCAGGAAGGCGGGGTTGTAGTCCAGCCCGGCCTGCGAACTCGTCAGCTCCGTCTTCACCTTGGGCGGGGCGTAGTCCGGCTCTGCCTTCACGTCCAGCCCGTCGCCGTCGTTCTCCTTGGCGGCGTCCCGGGTCGGGTCCAGCTGCCAGGGCGTGGTCTGCGCCCCGACCCGCACCTCGTACGGCTTGCCGCCGACGTGGATCGGGAAGTGCCAGCCGCCGTTGACCATCTTCGGGTACTGCTTGCGGAAGTTCGCCGGGTCGAACTGCCCGTTCAGCCGCTGGACCACGAGCGGGTCGTTGCCCCGGTCGCCGAGGAGCGCCTGCACCCGCTGCCGGATCTCGTCCGGCCCGGGCGCCTCCACGATCCGCTTGCCGGCGAACGAGTTGTCCCGCCAGTCCCCGCTCAGCTGCGCGGGCGGCGGGTCCTCCGCGGGCTCCTTCACGGTCTGCGTCCCGGGCGGGGTCTCGTGGTCGGTGACCACGGGCGCGGTGTCGGTGCTGGTCGTCGTGTGGCTGGGGTCGGTCGTGGTGGTCGTGTGGCCGGGTTCGGTGGTCAAGTGGCTGTTGTCGACCGTCGTGGTGGTGTGGCTGTGGTCGGTCGTGGTGGTCGTTTCGACGTGGTCCGTGCCGGTACCCACTCCTGTATCCGTACCCGTCGCCGTGAGCGAGTGGTCCTGGGGCGGGGTGACGGTGATCGTCGGCAGGTGCGGGTCCGGGGTGGTAGTGGTCTCGGCGAAGGGGTCGGTGACCGGGTCCACGTACGCGTGGCTGCGGGTGACCGGCGGCACCTGGGCGCGGGCGGCCTGCCAGGCGGGGTCGTGGTGCGCGCCGGTGTGCGGGCCGGCGCCGGTCGCCGTGCCGGTCCCGGGGTGCGGGACGTCGCCGTGGCCGCCGGTGAGCGCGCCGAGGAGCGAGACGTGGCGGCTGCCCAGGCCGCCCCGCGGCAGGCCGTCGGAGGACGGCACATGGTAGTTGCCCATCAACCCGCCGGTGACGCCGCCGCTTTCGGGTGTGTCCGAGTCCTGGTACTCGTCCCGCAGGCCGAGTTGGTGCCCGATCTCGTGGGCGTACGCGATCGGGGGCGCCCCGGTGGGCCAGGTCGTCTGGTCCATGACCGCGTTGGCGCCGCCGTGCGTCAGGTCGACCGTCAGGTGCGCCGGTTCGCCCGGCGGCACGGGTTCGACCGTGACGTGCAGGAGGTCGCCGTTGGGCATCCGGTAGCCGGGGTCGTTGAAGTACGTCTGGACGCCCTGTTGGACGCGGTTCAGCGTGTCCGCCACGCCGTCCGGGCCCGTCTCGCCCGGGTGGATGGACACCTTCACGGTGAGGTCGGTGTAGGGGGTGCCGCCGGAGGTGAACCGCCGCTGGTCGAAGGAGGAGTGCACCACGAACCGCGGCGCGTGGTTCAGCCGGGCGGGCGGCCGGACCGCGGCCGGGGACGTGGCGGTGGACGCCGTGTGGTCGACGGCCACGGGCGGTTCCACGGTGGACGGTTCCACGGTGGACGGGTGCGCGGTGGACGGCTCGGTCGTCGTCTCGGTGCCGTGGTCAGCGGTGTGGTCGGTGGTCTGCTCGGTGCCGGGGCCGTGCAACAGGTCGTCCAGCCCGGAGGTGCTGGGCACGGGGCTGCGGGCCGGATCGGTCCGGACGTCGGCGCCGTCGCCCGTGCCGGTCGTACCGGACGTCTGCTGCTCCGGCGGCGCCGGGCGCTCCTGGAGCGGGGCCTGCTCCGATCCCGGGTGTGCGGCGGGCTGCGCGGTCGTGGGCCGGTCGTCGCCGCCTGCGGTCTGCTGCCGGACCGGGGTGGCGTGCGAGGTGGTGGCAGTGGTCTGGTCCGAGCCGCTGCCGTGCGAGGTGGTGAGCGGCTCTTCCAGGGCGGGTTGCGGCTGCTGCCGTGCGGGGGTGGACGCGGGCGCGGCCGCGGTGTCGGCGGGCGGGGCCGGCTCGTGGTGGTCGGCGGCCGGCTGCGGGCCTGTGCCGATCCGCCCGAGGTGCCCGGGGGCCTGCTGCCCGCCGATGCCCTGGCCGAGTTCCTGGGTGAGGTCCGAGGCCCGCTGGTCGTACGGCAGCGCGTGGTCGAGCTGGTCGCGCAGGTCGGAGACGTTCTGGCCGGACCGGGCGGCGGCGCCCGCGTTGCCCGACAGCAGGTCGCGGGTGTGCTGCTGCTCGGCGTTGTCGAGGTCCTGGCGGAGCTGGTCGATCCGCTGCTGGCGCTGCTGGTCCAACTGGTCCTGGTGGGCGGCGCGCTGGTCGATCGCGCGTTGCGCGTCCTCAGGGGTGTTCGCGTCGTACACCTGGTTGCGCAGGTCCCGCGTCGTGGGGTCGTCCTCCAAGGCGTCGAGGCGCTGGCGCAGTTCGTCGTCGGAGGGCAGGCCGGCGCGGCCGTCATGACCCGGGCCGTCGGCGGTGTGTCCGGTGCCGGCGGTGGTCGCGGTGCCGGTGGCGGTCCGGGGTGCCGGGGCGGTGTCGCGCAGCTGGTCCAGGCGCTGCTGGAGGTTCTGGATCTGCTGCTGCTCGCGGTGGTCGTGCAGGGCGTCGAGCGCGGCGGCGGCCTCGTCGGGGCCGGCGGCGTGGCTGATCTGCTGGAGCAGCGCCTGCTCGTCGGGGCCGGTGTCGCCGCGCAGCGCGTCGAGGCGCTGGTTCAGGTCCTCGATGCTGTTCCGGCCGCCGCCCGTCTCGGGCACGTGGTCGGAGTTGAGCTGGTCCAGACGCTGCTGGAGGGCCTGGTCGGTGCGGTGGTCCTGGAGTGCGGCGAGGGCGCGGGCCGCGTCGTCGGGGGTGGCGGCCCGGTCGACGGCACGGGTCAGTGCGGCTTCGTGCGGGTCGGGCCCGTTCGGTTGGCCGCCCAACTGGCGGAGCCGGTCCTGGAGGTCCGCGGTCTGCTGGAGGTCGGCGAGCTGGGTGCGCAGCTGGTCCGCGTCGGGCCCGGTGGCGGTGGCGAGTTGCCGCCGTACGTCCTCCACGTCCGGGTGGTAGGGCTGGGGGGCGTCGCGGCCGGTCAGCGCCTCCGCGGGGGCGTGCTGCTCGACGAAGTCGGTGTACTCGCGCAGGTGGCTGTCGAGCAGGGCCGGGTCGCCGCCGCGGTGGGCCTGCTCGACGGAGTTCACCAGGTGGTCCCAGGTGCCGCGGGCGGACTGCGGCGCCCGGGTGTTCTCGAAGCCGCCGGCCGCGTGCTGGCGGAAGTCCTCGTAGCGCTGGTTCAGCGCCGATGTCTCCACGTGGTCCCGGAACGACTGGAGGCCGCGGGTGGCCCCGCTCAGGTTGCCGTCGCGCGCCGCCTGGCTGACGGACTGCCGGTAGTTCTGGCGGTCCGGCGCCGACATGCCCGCGTCCCGCCCGGCGCGGTCCAGCGCGTCCAGCCGCGCGTCGATGTGGGCGGTGGGCGGGACGAGCGGGGTCGTCGGCGCGTCGGGCGCGTCGTGGATCGGGTGCCCCGCGTCGCCGATCGGGTGGGTGGGGACCGTGAGGCCGTCCAGGCCGCCCAGGCCGCGGCCGCCGCCGGAGCCGCCCTCGGCGGGCCCGTCGCCGTGACCGTTCGCGGCGGACGCGGCGGGAGCAGGCGCGGCCGGCGCGGGTGCGGGCGCCGGGGTGCTGCCCGCGGCGTGCGTCGGCACGTCGGGGAAGGTGTGCGGCTGGGCGGTCACCGCGGTGCCTGCCCCGCCCGGCGCCGCCACGGGTTCGACGGGTGCGACGTGCTCGACCGGCGCGGTGGTCGGGGTATGCGTCGGCACGTCGGGGAACGCCGGGCTGCCGCCGCTGCTCTCCCCGGGCCCGCCGGTAGTGAGCGGCGCGTGCGGGGTCTCGGTGGGCGGGTCCGGGAGAGTGAGGTGGGTGCCGCCACCGGACGACTCGGCTGTCGTGGTCGGTGCCGCGTGGGCCGGCGGTGTCTCGCCCCCGCTGGTCGTGACGGTGCTCCCGGTCGCGCCGCTCGCATGCCCGGTGCCGGTGCCGCCGGTGGTGGTGACCGTGGGTGCCCGCGGCGCCCGGGGAGCGACCTCAGACGGCCCGCCACGTGTGGCAGCGCTCTGCCCGGGGTCGGCGGCCCGGGTCGGCGCGGGAGCCCCCGTGCCCTGCCCGGTGCCGGTGCCGGTGCCGGTGGCGTCCGTACGGGCAGGGCCTGTTCCGGTCGGCGTCTGGGCCTGGTCCACGTGCGCGGACGGCGCAGGCCCGCCCGCCGCCACGTGCTCGGTCACCGGCGGCGCCGAAGTGGCCCCGGACTGCGGGGTGTTGCTGCCCGCCGCGCTCGGCGTGCTGCTCGGCGCCGACTCCTGGTGCGGTCCGGTGGGAGCGGACTCCACCGTCACGTGCGTGCTGCCGCTGCCTGTGCCGTGCTGCGTCGGCGTGAAGACGTTCCCGCTGTTCCCGCTCTCGTGCGGCGCGCTCGTCCGGGTCTCGCCCGGCGTCCCGGAACCGGTCGTGCCGGTGGAGCCGGTGGAGCCGCTCGCGGCGGCAGGCGCGTGGTCGGTGCCGGTGGAGCCGGTGGAGCCGGTGGAGCCGGTGGAGCCGGTGGTGGGGAACGCCGTCGTGAAGCCGGGCAGCCCGTCCTGGCTCGTGCCGCCGTGCCCGCCGGACTCGCTGGTGCGCGTGTCGCTCTGCGTGCCGGTGCCGGTCGGGGCGCCCCGCGAAGTGAGGGTGCTGGTCCCGCCGTTGCCCGCGGCGGAGTCGGCGGAGTCGGCGGTGTCCGCGGCCGGGTGCCCGGTGGCGGTGTCCGCGGCCCGGTGCCCGGTGGCGGCGTCGCTACCCGCCCCCGTCGTACGGGTCCCGGTCGGCGGCGCGCTGCCGTGCTCCGTGGCGGGTGCGGTGACCGGTGCGGTGGCGGGTGCGGTCGCAGGCGGCCGTTCGGTGCCTGGTTCGACCGCGGGCGGTGCGTGGCCGCTGCCCGACGTGGCGGGCGGACTGACCTGCGAGGGCGTGTCGGAAGCGTGGCTGTCGCCGCCGGCGGTCCGTACGGTCGTACCGCCCGCACCGCCGAGGTTCGACCCGCCGGTGCCGCCCGTACCCGTACCGCCCGTGCCCGTACCGCCGGAACCGTGGCCGGTGCCGCCGATGTCCCCGCTGTTTCCGAACTCCCCGCCGCCCCCGAAGTCGCCGCCTGTCGACTTGTCGATCCCGTGCGGGTCGGGCAGGTCGATGGTGGTCGGCATGTGGAAGTCGAAGTCGTCGACCTTCGTCTCGTCTCCCCCGCCGCCGCGCCGCTTGCCGCCCCCGGCGATCGCGCCGATCGCGCCGGCCGCACCGCCGAACCCCAGGTCGGAGGGTTCGCCGCTGTGGAAGAGGGAGTTCAGCGCCGCGGTGCTGCCCACGCCGGAGATCCCGCCCAGCAGTCCCCGGCCGATCAGCGACGCGCCGAACTTCGGGAAGAAGGTGTCGCCCAGCCCGAAGGTGAGCCCGCCGATGGCACCGCCGATCGCCCCGCTCTCGATGGCGGAGATCGTGTTCTCCACGCTCCAGGAGGTGCGGTCGCCCTTGAGCATCTGGATGCTCTGGATGACCGCGTCCATCCCGACCATCATGCCGACGCCGGTCGCGATCGACGTCAGCAGGCGGCGCAGCAGCATCCGCACGACGAGCCGTACGGACGTGATCAGCGCGGGGATGACCTCCGGCGCCCAGAACGACATCTGGGCGATCTCGGCGGCCAGCCACACGAGTTGCACCAGGATCATGTACTTCGCGTACTCCAGCTGCACCCCGGTGTTCCGGCCGAGCTTGCCGAGTTGGCCGGACGCCTCGGCCATGTCCGGGACGTTGGACTGGAGTTGCTTGACGAAGGACGCGAACTCGTCCGCGACGGAGCCGCCGATGCTGTGCAGCACGCCCCGGGTGGCGGGGGAGATCTCGCGGCTGATGGCGGCGAGCGCCTGCGCGGCCTCGTCCCAGGCCAGGCCGAGGCTGTGCATCTTGTCCTCGTCGCCCTTGGGCCAGGACTGGCCGACGGCCAGGCGGGCGACCCAGCCGAGTTCCGGGGGCAGGTTGATGCTCACGAGCGGCCTGACCGCTGCCGGCCGCCGCCGTCCCCGCCGCCGTCCGTCGTCTGGACCGGTTCGAGCGAACCGCCGAGCTGCCGCGCGGACTCGGAGTTGTCGGACTCGATGCGCTCGTAGCCGCTCGCCATGGTCTTCAGGCCGTCGCCGGTGCTCCGCAGCACGTCGCCCGCGTCGAGTGTCGCGTCCAGGATCTGCCCCTTGGGCTTGGTGTACTGCCGCAGGAACGCCTCACCGCTCGCGTCCTCGCCCCACGGCTCGCCGAGCGAACCGAGCTTCGACTCCAGGGTGCTGTGCACGTTCAGGAACCGCTGCGCCAGCTCCATCATGTAGGGCATCTGGGCCTGGAGGCCGTCGGTGTCGACCGAGAACGACTCGCCTGACATGGGAACTCCCTCGGGTGGGCGCGGAGATGGTCGCGGTGGTGGTGGTGGGGCGGCGGGGTGGCGGAGCCGGTGCGGGCAGGTGGGCGCGGCTAGGGGCGGCCGGCGGCTCCCTCCGGGCGCCCGTTGTCGATGTAGTCCCGCACCTGGTCCGGCATCGCCGGGTCGTCGGGCAGGATCGCCTTCGGGTCGACCTCGCCGCGCAGCAGGTCGCCCACGGTCACTCCGGGCGGCAGCGCGAGCGAGGTGAGTTCGGCGACCTTCTCCAGCGCGTCGGCGCGGGCCTCGCGGATCGTGGACAGCAGCGCGTCGGCGAGTTCCTTGGGCGCCATCCGGTGGTAGGCGCCGGTCGGGAACTCGATGGCCGTCACATCGCCCTGCGCGCCGACGGTCACCTTCACCGTCTGGCGCGGCGCGGTCGCGGTGCCGGTCACCTCGTTGATCTGCCGCCGGGTCTCGACGGCCTCGTCGCGCTGCTTGCGGTACAGCTCCAGGAGCTCTTCGATCTCCTGGTCGTACGGGGTGCTCATGGCTTCCTCTCCTCGCGTCGCCGCCGTGCCGAGCCGTTCCGGGTCCTTTCCGCGGGGGCCGCTCAGTACACCCCGGGCGGGCCGTCGGCAGTCGGCGGGGCGCCCCAGGTGTCGCCTTCCTGCACCAGCAGGTCGGCGATGCCGCGCGTGGCGGACTCCTCCTCGTCGGGCTCCTCGTGCGACGCCTCGGGCTCCTCCTCGTCCCAGTCGTCGTCCGGGGACGCGGCGGCGCAGGACAGCGGCTGGTCGGCCGGCGGCAGGACGATCGTCTCGCCGCCCGCCGCGGGCCGGTTGGGGCGCCAGGTGGCCAGCGGCTGGTCGTCGCCCTCGGCCGTCTCGGGCCGCTCTGCCGTCTGTTGGGCACCCGCCGGGCCCATGCCCCAGGTGCCCTCGTCGGCGGTGGCGTACCCGGGCGCGCTGATCTCGGGCTCCTCCTCCGGGCGGCCCGCCCACAGCAGGGGTGCGAACGCCGCGCCCGCGACGCCCCAGGCGGCGGTGTCCTCCTCCGCCAGGTCGTCGTCGGAGGGGCGGAGTACGACCAGCGGGTCGCCGAGGTCGTCGGCGCCCGCCGTGTCGTAAGGGGACGGGGCGGTGGCGTACTGCGCGTCGCCGTCGTGCTCCGGGGTCCCCGGCACAGCCGGGGCGGTCATCCCCGACGCGAGCGCGTCGGCGGCCAGCGCCTCGGGGGCCGCGGGTTCGGCGAACGCCTCGCCGGTCGGCTCCACGAGCGTGCCGTGCTCCTCGTCGTCCCCGCGGCCGGTCCCGCCGGGCGCCGCGAGCCCGCCCATCGGCAGGAACGGGGTGGCGGCTGCCGCGGCGGCGGGTACGGCGAGCCCTTCGGCCGTCGTCCCGCCCGTCTCCGCGGCCGCGGGCAGCCCGGACAGCGTGCCCGGTGCGGCCGGCACCTGGCCCGCCGTTTCGGCGTCCGGCGTGCCCGCGCCCGTCCACGGGTCCGCGCTCGGCGCCAGCAGTCCGGACGCGTCGGAGGACACGCCTTCCTCCCGGCCCGCGCCGCTGCCCGGCACACCGCCCGTTCCCGGCATCATCATGCCGGGCTCCCCGTTCGGGGCGGCTGCCGCCTGCTCCTCCTCCGCCACGTCCCCGGGCAGGTCGAGTGCGCCCTGCCCGCCGGGTACGGTCCCGGCCGCCGCGACCTCGCCGGACGCGGGGTCGTACGCGCCCGTCCACGGCTCGGCGGTCGGGTCGAGCAGCCCGGACGCGTCACTACGGTCCTGGCCACCCTGCTGCCCGGACTGGGAGGCGCCACCCATCCCCGGCATGAACGGCATCCCACTCCCGGACGCCCCAACACCCCCCACATCACCGGCCACTTCGGACGACCCCGGGAACTCCGACGGCTCATAACCCGCCAGATCCAACCCGTCATCCGCACCCACCGGCACTCCACCCGACGGCAACAACCCCTCCCCCGCCGTATCCCCATCCCCCGACCACGGCTCCGCCGTCGGATCAAGCAACCCAGAAGCGTCACTGCGCTCCAAACCACCCTGCTGCCCCGCCTGCGAAGCCCCACCCATCCCCGGCATGAACGGCATCCCACTCCCGGACGCCCCAACACCCCCCACATCACCGGCCACTTCGGACGACCCCGGGAACTCCGACGGCTCGAACCCCGCCAGATCCAACCCCCCATCCGCACCCACCGGCACCCCACCCGACGGCAACAACCCCTCCCCCGCCGTATTCGCATCCCCCGACCACGGCTCCGCCGTCGGATCAAGCAGACCGGACGCGTCGCTGCGCTCCAGACCACCCTGCTGAGCCGCCTGCGAAGCCCCACCCATCCCCGGCATGAACGGCATCCCACTCCCGCTACTGCCAACTCCCGCAGCATCACCACCCAACTCCGACGACCCCGGGAACTCCGACGGCTCATAACCCGCCAGATCCAACCCCCCATCCGCACCCACCGGCACCCCACCCGACGGCAACAACCCCTCCCCCGCCGTGCTCGCATCCCCCGACCACGGCTCGGCCGTCGGATCAAGCAGACCGGACGCGTCGCTGCGCTCCAGACCACCCTGCTGAGCCGCCTGCGAAGCCCCACCCATCCCCGGCATGAACGGCATCCCGCTGCCGCTGCCGCTGGTGAGGCCGGAGCCGCTGGACAGGCCGGTGGAGCCGGGGAACGCGGAGGGGCTGTAGCCGGGCGTGTCGGACTCCAGGCCGAGGTCGCCCGCGGTGGGCACGCTGCCGGCGGTGGAGGTGCTGCCGGGGAACGCGGACGGCGAGACGCTCTTGACGTCGCCGAGGCCGCCCAGGCCCGCCTCGTCGCCGAGCCCGCTGTCGTCGCCCAGGGCCGCGTCGCCGCCGATGCCGGTGTCGCCGGGGTAGTCGGCGGCGGTCGTGCCGTCGTCCCAGGTGCTGGGGTCCTCGGCGAGGTCGGAGCCGGGCAGGTCGCCGGTGCCGTCGACGCCGGTGCCGCCGGCGAAGCGCGAGGGCAGGGTGGTGATGGGGGTCAGCCCGCCGAGTCCGGTGCCGTCGCCGACCCCGTCGGTGCCGCCGAGGCCGGAGCCGTCGCCCAGTCCGGAGCCGTCGCCGAGTCCGCCGGTGCCGTCGACACCGGTGCCGCCGTCGTACGCCGCCGGGTTGAGCGCGCTGTCCAGCGCGTTCGGGTCCATGGTGCTGTTGTCGCCGCCGAGCCCGCCGAGCCCGGAGTCGTCACCGAGCCCGCTGCCGTCGCTCAGGCCCGAGCCGGGCCCGTTGGTGTCGAGGCTGCCGGAGTACGGAGAGGGCGCCAGCGCGTTCTCGGCGGCGGTGTAGCCGTCGGGGTCGGTCAGTGCCTCCGGCCCCTGCGCGTCGATCCCGGGTGTGTCGGTGTTGGCGAGCGGGCCGATCTCGGCGGGGGTGATGTCGCCGACCTGGTCGCCGGGGTCGGTGATGTCGTCCGGCGGGGTGTCGACCGGGGGCGTGTCGCCGGCGCCGGGGCCGGTGATGGTGCCGGGCGGGCGCACCGAGTCGATGGTCACCTGGTAGTCGGCCGCCAGGCTCTTCAGCACCTGGCGCATGTCGTGGTTGAGCATCTTGACCAGCTCGGGCTTCTTGCTGACCGGGATCAGGCCGTTGCTCATCGGCGTGACGCCCATCAAGGTCGCCTGGTGGGCGTACCAGACGTCGATCTCGTGGATCTTGTTCTGCGCGTTGGTGAGGTTGACGGCGTTGTCCGCCAGCTGCTGCGGCACGGAGTTGCCCGAGCCGCTGGTACCGCCGGAGAGCACGTCGGCGGTCGCGGCGACCTGTTTGGAGAACGTGCTCATCATGTCGTAGAAGGCGTCGGCGGCGTCGCCCTTCCACGGCCCGTCGTCCCCGGCGAGGGCTTTCGCCTGGTCCTGGAGGGCCTTGGCGACACCCGACAGCACCATCTGCACGTGGTAGAAGACGTTCGCCGCGTCCTGGAGGCTCTGCGGCGAGGCGACCGAAGCGGCGCGGTCGAGGTTGTCGGAGTCGTCCACACCCGCCGACATGCCGCGGATCGCGGCCTCGATCTGCTTCCAGTCCCAGCTGTCGTAGTCGGAGATCGAGCCGGTCGCCGTCGGGTCGCCGTAGATCGACCCGTCGTCGCCCTGCGAGAACCCGTTGCTGTCGTAGTCGGTGCCCATGTGCGCAAGTCCTCCGTCAATACGCCGTCGCTGTGCGCCGGTCCCGCCCGGCGGGGCGTCCGGTGGCCCGGGCCGCCCCGCCGGACGGGACACGTGCGCACGGCCTGCCGTCTCCGGCCCGCCGTGTCGCCCGCCGGCCGGTGCGGCCGCCTACGCGCCGGTCCCGCCGGTCCCGCCGCTCGATCCGCCCGCGTCGGTCAACAACACGGTGAAGTCCCCGCTCGTCGACTGCATGGCCTTGTCCAGGTCCGTGGACGTCATCTTGTTGGCGTCCTCCAACGTCGCGTAGTTCGACGCCAGTTGGCGGACTCCGTCGCGCAGGTCGCCCAGGCCCTGCACCAGGTCGGCCAGCACCTTGCCGTACTGGGCCTTGAGCCCGTCGTCGGCGTTGAGGCCGTTGACCTTCGTGCGGATCTGGTCGGCGTGGTAGAAGGCGCCCGGCGCGACGTTGATCGGGTCGAGCTTCTTCGCCGCTTCCTGCGTGGGCGTGATGAGCTTGTCGATGTTGTCCGCGAAGAGCTTCATCGACGGGGTGTCCACGCTCGTCCCCGAGCCGCTGCCGGAGCCGCCGGGTACCGTCGGCGCCGAGAACGGCGTGTCGTCGGAGTACGTGCCCTGCCCGTTCGGCAGCGTCGTGCCGCCGTCGTACTGCTCCGGCTTGTGCGCCGGCGGCGACGGGGTCGGGGGCAGGGTGCCGTCGAGGGTTCCGTAGGTCATGGCAGGTCAGCCCCAGAGCTGGACGCCCGCGCGCTCGCCCTGGGAGTAGTACTCGTTGATGTTGCCGAGCTGCTGGGTGGCCAGGGCCGCCTTCTGCGTCATGTCCGCGGCGGCGGCGTCCCACTGCGCCTTGACCTGGGCGTAGGTGGCCTGCGCGTCACTGGTCCACTCGGCGAGGTTGATCTTGGCCTGGTTGTCCAGGTCCTGGAGGGCCTGGTTGATGCGCTGCGTGATGGCGTTCATCTCGCCGACGATGACGTCGACCTGCTCCATCTGCACGGTGTACGTCGCCACGGGGGCTCCTTGGAGGAAAGAGGGTGGAACGGGCGTGGTGCGGTGATGCGGGGGTGCTGCGGTGCGGGCGGCTCAGAAGCCGGGCAGGCTGGTGACGCCGGACGCGATGTTCTGCGCGACCTGGTTGGCGGTCTGCTGGGTCTCCTCGTGGGTGTTCGCGTAGACGTTGGTGTTCTGCTGGAGCTTCTCCAGCATCGTCCGCAGCGCCTGGTTCACCTTGTTGAAGTCGTCCAGCCACGCCTGCATGGCGTTGCCGTAGATGGTGGAGGCGTCACCGGTCCAGCTGCCGCGCAGGCCGTCGATCTGGCCGGCCATCTGGGCGTAGGAGGTGGCGCCGTCGTCCAGGGCGGTCTGGAAGGTGCCCTGGGCGGCGGTCATTCCCTGGAGTTCGACTGATGTCAGTGCCATGGTCGGGCGGTCCTCTCGTCGGTGTCGGTGTGGTGCTTCGGTGTCCCGGCCTGCCGCGGGTGGCGCTGGGTCGCGGCGGGCCGGAAGTCCTTACAGCCGGGCCAGCGGCTCGGGCCGCTGGTGCGGGGGTTCGGGCGGCGCGGCCGGGGGCGGCGCGCTCTCGTCGGGGGCGAGCACCGCGGCCTGCTCGGCTTCCGGCCGGGGCAGGTCGGCGGTGGTCACGGTGCGGGCCCGGGCGCCGGCGGCCAGGTGCTCGGCGAGGCGGTGCGCGCGGTGGGCGCCGACCGGCTCGGGCGAGCGGCCGAAGGTCTCGGCGAGCGCCTGGGCGGCGTCCTCGTCCAGCTGGAAGCCGTAGCCGCGCAGCCGGCGCCGCACCAGTTCCACGGACTGCTCGGGCGTGTAGGGCGCCAGCCGGACGTACTCGGCGAACCCCTGGGCGATGTCGGTGCGTTCGCGCATCAGGCCCATCAGGTGCTCGGGGGTGCCGATCAGCGCCAGTACGGTGTCGCCGGGCACGGCGACGATCCGGGCGAGCGCGCCGAGCACGGCCTCGCGGGACTGCGGGCTGCGCTGCTCGAACGCCTCGGTCCACTCCAGTACGAGCAGGCCGCCGCTGTTCTCCTCCAGCGCGGACGCCAGCCGCAGCAGCGGCTGTTCGGCCCAGCGGGCGGGCAGCGAGGACAGCCGCACCTGCCGGGTGGCGCCGGTGGGCAGCAGCCCCAGTTCGGCCAGGCAGCGCCCGTAGAGCGCGGCCAGCGCGCGGCGGCCGCTGCCGGGCGGGCCTTCGAGCACCACGTTGGCGCGGACCGACAGCGGCTCCGGGCCGGCGCCGGGGCGCTGCTGGGCGGCGGCCAGCGCGCGCAGCCGGGTGCGCAGGGCCGCCCGGGCGGTGTCCAGGCCGGTGACGGCGGCCAGCCGCCGCAGGCCGGGCAGTTCGGGCAGTTCGGGTTCGGCCGCGCCGTCGGCGCCGCCGGGGGCGCTGGGCGCCTCGGTGACGTCCTCGCCGGTCAGGACGCTCAACGCGCTGTCGTCCTGGTGGGGTTGGGCGGACAGCCGGGTGGCCTGGCGGCCGATCATCTCCTCGAAGATCTTCCGGGCCACGCGGCCGTTGCCGAAGGTGTCGCCCTTGGGGACCTCCACGAAGTAGCGGTCGAGGGCCTCAAGGGCGCTGTCGTCCAGTTCGTAGTAGTGCTTGGCGCACAGGCCGCGCACGATGGTGACGAGTTCGTCCGGTGCGTAGTTGGGGAACTCGATGGTGCGCGCGAAGCGGGAGGCCATGCCGGGGTTGGAGGCGAGGAACTGGTCCATCTGCGCGGAGTAGCCGGCGACGATGACCACGATCTCGTCGCGGTGGTCCTCCATCAGCTTCATCAGCGTCTCGACGGCTTCCTGGCCGAAGTCGGGGCCGGAGCCGCGGGACTGGTTGGTCAGGGTGTACGCCTCGTCGATGAACAGGACGCCGCCGAGGGCCTTGGTGAAGACCTCGGTGGTCTTGATGGCGGTGCCGCCGATGATCTGCGCGACCAGGTCGGCCCGGGCGACCTCCACGATGTGGCCCTGGCGCAGGATGCCGAGTTCGGCCAGGACCGCGCCGTACAGGCGGGCGACGGTGGTCTTGCCGGTGCCGGGCGGGCCGGCGAAGACCAGGTGGCGGCTCATCGGCGGCATGGGCAGGCCCATCTCCATCCGCCGCTTGGTCATCTTGTTGAGGTCGATCAGGCCGGTGACCTCGCGTTTGACGCTCTCCAGGCCGACCAGCGACTGGAGTTCGGCGAGCGGTCCGGCGCCGGTGGCGCTCTGCACGACCGAGGCGGCACCGGGCCCGCCGAAGCCCCCGGAGCCGCCGTCCGCGGCGGTGGCGGTCAGCTCCTTGCCGCCGCCCGAACGCCCGCCGTGCGGCCCGGAGTCGTCGCGCAGGTCGCAGTCGTGGATACCGACCGGCTCGGCGGTCTGCGAGCGGACGGCCTCGCCGGCGTTGTCGAAGACGGTGCAGTTGCTCAGCTCGGCGCGTGAACCGGCCGCGAGGTGCACGCCGTTGGCGCCGGCGCCGTGCACCCGGCAGCCGACGGCGGTCAGGGTGCCGCCGGCCACCCGCAGGCCGTCGCCGTCGGAGCCGCGGAACTCGCTGTCACGGGCAGTCAGTTGGCTGTCGGTGCCGACGACGACGGTGCCGCCCTCGATGGTCGCGGACTCCATCTCGGCCTGCGCGGAGTCCGCGAGCGCCAGCGCGGTGCCGCCCCCGACCCGCAGCCGCAGCTCCGACAGCCGGGCCGTGACCCGCTCCCCCAGCTCCATGCCGGCGGCGCCGGTGACCGCGACCTCGCCCTCGTCGAGGTCCAGCCGCGCGCCGCCCAGCGCCTGGACGGCGGGGCCGCCGTCGGCGACCGCGAGCCGGGTCAGCCGGATGGCGCCGCCGCCCAGCCGCAGCGCCGCGGTGGACGCGCCGCGCACGTCCAACTCGCCGGCGGAGACCTCGGCGCCGTCCTCGGTGAGGACACCCACCGGGGTGCCCTCGATCCGGCAGCGCTCCAGCACCGGCCGGCCGCCCGCCGCGGCGTGCAGCCCGACCTGCGCGGCCCCGCTGACCACGCAGTCGCGCAGCACCGGCGCGCTGTCCTTGACGTACACCGACTCGCCGCGCGAGCCGCTGAAGGTGCACTCGGTCAGGGTCGCGCCCGCGGTACTGGCCAGATACGCGTCCAGCCCGGCACTGCCCGACACCTCGACGCGGGTCAACTCCGCCCGCCCGTCCTGCTCGACGGCCAGCGCGGGCTTGCCGCTGCCGGTGATCCGGGTGGACTCCACCACGACCGCGCCGCGGCCGTTGACGCACAGGCCGTTGCCCGCCGCGCGGTCCAGGGTCGACGAGCGCAGCGTCAACCGGCCCTGCTCGGCGACCACCACCGCGGAGGAGCCCGCCTCGGCGACGGTGGTGCGCTCCACCACGTTGCCGCCGCCGGAAGTCAGCACCACGCCGGCGCCCCGCGGGTTGGAGACCTGGCAGTCCCGCAGCGCCACCGTCCCGGTGTCCCACGCCAGCACCGCCGTCCACGCCTCGCCCGCCACCCGGCAGCCGTCCAGCGCGGCCTGCCCGCGGCGCACGTCGAGCACCGGCGCCTCCGGGTCGGCGCCGCTGAGCAGCAGCCCGGACATCTGCACGGCCTCGGCGTCCACCACCACGGTGCTGCCCGCGGGGGCGTGCACATGGGCGGTGCCCCCGGCGCCGTCGGCGGCCAGCGTGACGGTCCGCACCAGGTGCAGCGCCTCGTCGTAGCGGCCCGCTCCCACCGTGATCAGCGCGCCCTCGGCGGCGTCCGCGAGCGCCTCGGTCAGCGTCCGGTACGCGCCGGGCCGGTCCGGGGAGACCACAAGCACTTGCCGGTTCACTGCGTCGCTCCCTTGTCGTGCGCGCCCGCTGCGGGTGCGTCGGTACGGGCCCGGGCGCCCGGCCGGGGTGCCTCGGGCATCAGGCCGGGCGGGCTGTGCGGTGTACGCGGCCGGTCGGCGTCCGCGGCGACCGGCGTCCTCGGCAGGGCGGCCGCGGCCCGCTCCAGGCTCTCCAGGGCCCGTTCGTCCAGCGCCGTCCGCCCGGGGGCGACCCGGCCGTCCGCGCCGATCTCGGTCGCCGCCATCTCGCGGATCAGCACCAGGTCGCCCGCAGCGGCGGCCGGACGCAGCACCTTGAACGTGGTGCCCGGCAGGAACACCACCCGGTCCGGCGCGGAGCCGTCCAGCAGGCTGGTGCGCCGCGCGGTCATCGACCACACCACGAACCGCGGGCGTTCGGCGACCTCCTGGATCGGCTGCGCGGAGGCGGCGCAGAACGACCACTCCGTCACCAGCCGCCCGTCGCGGTACCAGGCCCGCTCGGCGTCCGTCAGCTCCGCGCCCAGCACGGCGATGCCCCGGTACGACGGCAGCCGGCGCAGGCCCGACGCCACGCAGCGCGCCAGCGGCACGTGCGGCCCGACCCGCGCGGAGCGTACCGACGCGTCCACGCCCGCGCTGTTGCCCGTCAGGTACAGCCGCACCGCCACCAGGTCGATCAGCGCGTCCGTCGCCTTCTCGCGGCTGCCGCCCCGTAGCCCCGGCACCTCGGACATCACCCGCGACACGGTGCCCGCGGCCACGTCGTACTGGGCGCGGAACGTCTTGCGTACCCAGTCCCGCTCCCGTTCGATACCCCGCTCCGGCGGCACCGCGCACGCGGCTCCCTTCGGCACGGGCTGCACCCGCACCCCGGAAGGAGCCGCGGGGGCGGGCGGGGCTCCGGCGGGGGCCGCGGGCGCGGGGGCCTTCTCGGCGGGGGCGCTGTCCGCGGCCGGCGGCATCGGCTTGACTGGCGGTTCCACGGTCACCGGCGCCGCGGGGAACGCGCCCGCGGACTCCAACCGCAGCCCCGCGGGCCGCGCGGCCGGGGCGGGCGGGGCCGCCGCCGGGGTCACCGCCGGTGCGGCCGGGGCGGGCGGGGCCGCGGGCTCGGCCGCCACCGTCGGCGGGGCGAGCGGCATCGGGGGCGGTGCGACAGGCGGCGCGACGGGCGGCGTGCTCGGGGGCACCGGGAGGCCGCCCAGGAGGGGAAGCGTCCCCGGGGGCGGGGCGGCGGGACGTGGGGCCTCGGCGCCGTTCGACGGCAACGCGTCCGGCTCTGCCGGCAGTTCGGGGGCAGCCGTCGGCGCGGTGTCCGCGGGCACGGCATCCGGGGACGGGGAGTCCGGGGACGGCGGGAAGATCGTGGCCGGGTGGGCCAGCGGCAGCGGGAGCCGCCGGATGGACGGCTGGTCCGCCTCCGGCATGGGCCGCATGGGTACGAGGACGGCGGGCGCCGCGGGCCCGGCGTTCACCGCCTCGGGCGGCGCCGGCGCGTTCTCCTCCGCAACGACCGTGTCCACCGCGCCCGTTGCTTCCGCCGGCTCCACCGGCTCCACCACCGCGGGCAACTCCACCGGCACCGGCGGCGCCAGCGCGCCCTCCTCCGCAATGACCGTGTCCGCCACGCCCGTTGCCACCACCGGCTCCACCGGCTCCACCGCCTCGGGCGGCTCCGGCACACCCTCCCCCGCAACACCCGCGCCCGCCACGGCCGTTGCCCCCACCGTCTCCGCCACCACCGCCTCGACCGCGAACGGCTCGGCCACCGCCGGCTCGGCCGGCACCGACTCGGTCGCCGTCGAGGTGACCCACCCCGTGGGAAGGCCCAGCCCCGCGGTGAGTTCGGGCAGCGGCCGGGGTCCGGCCGGCTCCGGTGCGGCGGCGGCACGTGCCGCCGGTGCGGGAGCGGACAGGTCCTCGGCGGCGGTGGCCCACACCTCCGCCTGGAACGGGCTCGTCACGGCGGCGGAGGCGGCGGCCTGAGTCGGGGCCGGGGCCGGGGCTGGGGCCGGAGACCCGAGGGTCACCTCGGCCTCGACCGCCTCTGCCGTCACGACATCGTTATCGGCAACGGCGTCCCGAGCAGAGCCCTCGACCGTGACCGGGGTCCAGGGCGCGGTGCCCGCGGGCCGGGTGGCCGGGGGGATCGCCGCGGTCACCGCTTCGTAGGGGTCGGGGACGGCGATCGGCTCGGCGTACCAGGCGCCGGTGTCGACGGCGGGGTCGTCGGCGGGCCGCAGGACGAAGTCGCCGCGGGCGTCGGCGCCAAGACGCCAGAGCGCGTCCTCGGCCAACGCCCGCATGCGGGCGGCGAGTTCCGGGGAGCCGCGGTGGTAGAGGAAGAGCCGGTCGCCGGGGACGGGGGCGATCCGGCGGACGTCGTCGCCGTCGGCGGGCTCCTCCGGCGGGCGCATCCACAGCCCGCTCTGCACCACTTCGAGGACCGCGTCGAAGGCGTACTCGTAGACGCCCGGGGCGACCGGGTGGAAGCCGGGCAGCGGGGCGCGCACCCCGGCCAGCGCGGGCGGCGGCGCGCCCTCGGTGCCGCGCGGGCTGTAGAGGACCTCGCGGACGAACGTGGCGCCGCTGCCCGTACCCCCGCCCGCCGGGCTACTCGTCCGACCCCCGCCCGCCGCACCGGCGTCGGCCGCGTCCGCGTCGCCGGGCGCGGCGGGGTCGTCCTCGGCCGCTCCCGTGTACAGCACGACCTGGTGTTCCAGCGCGTCGGCGAGTTGCTGGCCGAGTGCCTCGCCCTCCTGCGGCAGCGCGACCGGGCCGTAGTGCACGAAGCGCACCCGGGAGCGGGTCGAGGGCAGCACGGTCTCCCAGAACCGCAGCACGTCCGCGAGGGGGACGGCCGGGCCGCCGGGGCAGCCGAGGACCACGGTCATCACGTCGGGGTCGACGGCGATGAGGCCGAAGAGCCGGCGGCGGTGGTCGTCGGCGCCGTCGGGCAGCGCGCCGCGCACCCACACCCCGCAGGGCAGCGGTTCCACGACGGCGTAGGGGCTGGTGGCCCAGGGGCGGTCGGCCATGGAGAACTGCCAGCGGGGCTTGGGGAAGCCCATCGAGTCGTGCTCGACCGGGCGGCCGGGGCGCAGCCGCAGCCAGCCGGAGCCGTGGCCGCCGGGGATGTAGAGCCCGCCGCCCGCGGTGGGGAGCACCTCGCCGTCGGGCACCACGACGACCTTGCCGAGTTCCTCGGCGATCCGCTGGCCGGCCCGCCGGATCTCCGCGGAGGTGCCGTTGCCGAAGACCATCCGCAGGCTGCCGCCGCTGTCGGCCAGTGCGCGGGCCATGGCGTCGGCGGCGGTGTCCGGGGGGATGCCGGGGACGTCCACGACGACGACGGTGTGCTGGTCGTCGCGGGCGAGGGCGCCGGCGAAGCGCCAGGCGGCCTGGTCGTTGCGGCCCTTGGTCTGGAGGAGCAGCGCGTCGCCCGCCGGGCGGCACTGGAGTGCGGGGCCGGGCGGCAGCAGGGACTTGATGCTCTTAAACACCGCTGCCTCCCGTGCCGCTGGTGCCCGGCTTGGTCAGTTCGGGGCCGGTGGGGAGCAGGGCGAGCAGGTCGTCGGGGAGCACCGAGACGAGTCCGGACAGGCCGAGCGCGGCGGTGGTGTCGTCGTTGGCCAGCCGGTAGGCGGTGCCGTCGTCGGTGATGAGGAAGGTCCGCGGGTGGGTGGCCTTCTTGAGCACCTCCTCGCGGCTGGCGGCGACGACGCCGTGGCCGGGCGGGACGACCACGGCGCGGCTGCCGGTGGCGGCGGCGCCGGTCTCCAGGACGACCTGCGAGTCGAGCGTGCGGCCGTCGACCTGCTGGGCCAGGCACACCGCCTGCCCGGTGCCGGCGACGGCGGGCGCGCCGGCCACGTCGGGCAGCGCGCCGGCCATGGCGGGGTCGTCGGCGATCTTCACGGCGGCCAGCGCGGAGGCGGGCACCTGGAGCGGCGCGGGGATGTGCGGCTGGGCGGCGAGCAGCGCGGACTCGGTGGCGGTGGTGCGGGCGACGCCGTCCCGGGTCATCACGTAGTAGTGGCCCGCGCTCCCGGTCGGGTCGGACGAGGTGTCGGCCGCGCCGCCCGCCGCGGTGCCCGTGGTGAACAGCTGCCCGACGGTGACGGTGTGTCCGGCGACCTTCCCGGCGGGTTCGCCCAGTCCGGCGGGGCGGATCGCGGTGAGGGCGCGGCCGGTGGGCACCGCGGCGAGCCAGTCGGCGGGGGCGGCGGTCTGCCGGTCGGTGTCCAGGCCGAGCGCGAGCAGGGTGGCCTGGCCGGGGACGGGGTACTTGGTGCCCTTCCACAGCAGGAAGCGGGTGCCGTCGGGGCCGGCGAGCAGCGCCTGCCGGCCGGCGGGGACGGCGGTGGTGTGCCCGGCGGGGCTGAGGTCCAGGCTCTGCCCGCCGTTGAGCTCCGGGCGCAGGCAGCGGGTCCAGGTGTTGCCGAGCACCTCGGCGGGGGCGGGGACCTCGTCGGGTGCGCCGGGGATGCCGACGGCGGTGCCGTGCGGGATGCCCGACAGGTCCTGCTGGGAGACGGTGTGCGCGGTGGCGTGCCCGGCGAGCAGCAGCACCGAGGCGTAGTTGCGGACCGGGCGCAGCACGCCGCCCACGTACAGGTAGCGGTTGCCGGTCTCCTTCTCCACGATGTAGGCGCCCGAGGCGCGCCAGGAGTGGTCGGGGGCGGGCGCGATCAGGCCGTAGACGCCGAAGCCCACGCAGAGCAGGAGGACGATGCCCACGCCGAAGAAGGTGCCGAGCGAGGCGCGGCGGGTGGGGCTGTCGCCGCGGCCGGGGTCGCCGCTGACGAGTGCGGTGGCCAGTCGGCCGACGGCGAACTGGTAGGCCTGGACGTGGTCGCGGCGGGTCTGCACGGGGTGGTCCTCCTCTCGGTTCCGGTCCGGGTGCTCAGCTCGTCATCTCGCGCAACCGCGCGTAGACGTGCAGGAGTTGCAGGAGCAGCGGCAGCAGCGCCATGGCGACGAGCATTTCGGTGATGTCGCCGCTGTGGCCCCATACGGGCAGCAGGCGGCCGGTCGGCAGCCGCCAGGCGGCGGCGAGCAGGGCGACGACGGTGAGCAGCAGGAGCGCGACGGCCACGCCGCGGTGGCCGGTGCCGCCGGTGGTCCACTGCTGGAGGAGCAGCAGCGCGAGGCCGCCGCCGGCGGCGATGACGGTGGGCACCCGCTGGAGGGTGCCGGTCAGGCCGCGGGAGCGCAGCAGCACCGCGGCGCCGAAGACCAGCGGCAGCGCCCAGCCGATCCAGCCGTGTTCATGGACCATGAACCAGAACACGACGCCGAAGCAGAGTGCGAAGCCGATGCTGAGGGCGTCGAGGTAGGAGGTGGCGGCGCGGACCCGGCGCTCGACCCGCTCCTGCGGTTCGGGCTCCACGTCCTCCTGCAACTCGGCTGCGTTGTGCGGCAGTTGGGGTACCCGCAGCCGGGCGGCGCGCAGGGTGATCCGGGGGGCGAAGTGGCCGAGGACGAACAGGGCGACGCCGGCCACGGCGACGGCCTGGCCGGTGCGCCAGTCGAAGGCGGTGCGCACTCCGATGGTGGCGGCCGTGGCGGCGGCGACGACGGCCGCGGTGCCCGGCACCAGGAAGGGCGTGGCGCGCAGGGCGACCAGCGCGACGGCGACCGCGGTGACGCACCCGGCGGTGACCAGCAGCCCGGGCACGCCCGGGTCGAAGCCGCCGCCGGGGCCGGTGCGGAAGGACAGTCCGGCGAGCGCCGCCATGGCCAGTGCGGCGATGCCGCCGGTCAGTACGGCGGCCGGGTCGGCCGTGAACCGGGCGCCGGTGACGGCGGCCGCGGTGAGGACCACGGCGGCGGCGCCCGCGCCGTATCCGGCGAAGTCGCCGGGGCCGCCGCTGAGCAGGGCGAGGGCGAGGAAGGCGGTGGCGAGCGCGGCCATCGTCAGGGCCAGCGCGCGGGTCAGTTCGGGGCGCCAGCGGCCGGGCAGGGCGCCCACGACGTGGGCGACGCCGTCGGCGATGTCGTCGAAGTGCAGGGTGGGCAGCGGTTCCTCGACCGGGCGCAGGTGGAGTACGTCGCCGTGGTGCAGGCCGAGTGCGTCGGGGGTGCCGTCGGGGTCGAGCGGCGGCTCGCCGAGGCGTTGCAGGGACCACGGCGTACCCCGGTCGCGCACGTCGGAGACGACATGCTCCACGAGGACGGGCAGCAGCGCGGCCAGCGGCAGCGTGACGGGGATCGCCAGGTCGGCCCGGCCGCCGGGGCCGACGACGGTCACCCGGCACACCTCGGTGCCGGTGCCTGCTGCGGGTATCACGGAGGCACTGGTCATCGCGTCGCTCCTGTGCGGTGGGGCACGCCGCCGCCACGGCCGCCGCGGGCGGCTCGGGAGGTGGCGACGGGGGTACGGTCGGCGGTGGCCCTGCGGCGGCCGGGGGCGGGGCGGCCGGGGGCGGCGTGGCGGCGGTTGCGCTTCACTCGGCGGCCACCAGTCCGGTCTGCATGAGCTTGACCGCGCGGCGGGTGACGAGTTGGGCGCGGCCGGCCGGCAGGGTGCGCGGCTTCGCCTCGCCGATGAACTTGCCCTCCTCCTTGGGGTAGGAGAAGAGCAGGGCCGGGTTGCCCAGCTCCCACAGGCGGCGCAGCACCGGGTCCATCATGGCCCGCATCGCCCCGGAGGTGCTGCGGGCGACCACCAGGTGCAGCCCGATGTGCGGGGCCTGGGCCAGCAGCGGCACCAGCGGGGTCATCGGGGAGGGGGCGCCGGGCGCGCCGGAGAACAGGTCGTAGTCGTCGATGAGCACGAACAGCAGCGGGCCGCTCCACCAGTCGCGGCGGGCCAGGTTCTCCGGTGAGATGTCGGCGCCGGGCACCCGCTTGCCGACCGACACCGCGGCGCTGGCGGCGAGTTGGCCGAGCGCGTCGCTGTCCACGACGTAGCCGACCCGGTACGCCTCGGGGACGGCGGTGAGCAGGCCGCGGCCGGGGTCGGCGACCATGATGCGGGCTTGCTCGGGGGTGTAGCGGGAGGTGATGGCGGCGATCATCAGCCGCAGCATGTTGGTCTTGCCGGTCTCGCTGTCGCCGAAGACCATCAGGTGCGGGGTGGTGGCGAAGTCGTGCCAGGCCGGTTCGAGGCGCTGTTCGTCCCAGCCCATGCAGACCCGCAGGTCGCCCTCGGCGGGCGGGAGTTGGGCGGCCGACAGCCGGCTGGGCAGCAGCCGGACGCCGGGGGCGGGCGTGCCGGTCCAGAAGGCGCCGATCTCCGCGACGGCCTCCTTGGTGGCCGCGGTCAGGTCCTCGGTGTGCGGGGAGCTGTCCAGGCGGGGCAGCGCGGCCAGGAAGTGGTGGCCGCCGGAGGTCAGGCCGCGGCCGGGCTGGTGCGGCACGGCCGCGGCGGCGCGGGCGCCGACCTCGGACTCCAGGGTGTCGCCGAGCCGCAGTTCGAACTTGGTGCCGAGCAGGTCGCGCAGCCGGGGCCGGAACTCCGACCAGCGCACCGCGGAGCCGATCACGTGGATGCCGAAGGACAGTCCGCGGGCGGCCATGTCGATGACGCGCGGCTCGATGTCCTCGTAGTCCTGGCGGAGCGTGCCCCAGCCGTCCACGACGAGGAACACGTCGCCGTAGGGGTCGTCGATCTCGCCGGCGGCGCGCTGGGCGCGGTAGCCGGCCATGGACTCCAGGCCGCGGGCGGCGAACTCGCTCTCGCGGCGCTCCAGGAGCTGGGTCAGTTCGGCGACGGTGCGCTGCACCCGGTCCCGGTCCAGGCGGGTGGCGACCGATCCGACGTGCGGCAGGCCGGAGGTGGACACCAGGCCGCCGCCGCCGAAGTCCAGGCAGTAGAACTGGATCTCCTGCGGGGTGTGGGTGACGGCCAGCGCCATCATCATGGTGCGCAGCATGGTGGACTTGCCGGTGCGCGGCGCACCGACCAGGCCGACGTGGCCGTCGGCGCCGGACAGGTCGGCGGTGAGCAGGTCGCGGGACTGCTCGTAGGGCTTGTCGACCATGCCGATCGGGAAGCGCAGCGACGCCAGCCGCGGGTAGTCGGCGGCGCTCATGCCGCGCTCGGGGTCCGGCACGATCGCGGGCAGCACCTGGTCGAGGCTGACGGAGGAGTCCAGCGGCGGCAGCCACACCTGGCGGGCGGGCGGCCCGGCGTCCTCCAGCCGGTCGACGAGCACCTCGAGCAGGCTCTCCTGGCTGAGCGGTTCGCCGTCCGGGCCGACCTTCGGCCGGGCCTGCTCCTCGGCGGCCCTGGCCGCCTCGGCCAGCGCGGCTTCCTGCTCGGCGCGGGCGGAGAGCAGTTCACCGGTGCGGTCCAGTCCGAAGGCGGTGACCTCCTGGGCGGCGCGCTGCTGCGCGGCGGGGTCGGCCCCGGCGGCGGGTTCGGGCGCCGGGCCGGAGACGTAGGCGGCCTTGAACCGTACGAGGTTGGTGGTGTCCACCTTCAGGTAGCCGTTGCCGGGCGCGGAGGGCAGTTCGTAGGCGTGGGAGACGCCGATGACGCTGCGGGACTCCATCGAGGAGAAGGTGCGCAGGGCCAGCCGGTAGGACAGATGGCCCTCGACCTTGTGGATGCGGCTCTCGTCCAGGCGCTGCGAGGCGAGCAGCAGGTGCACCCCGAGGCTGCGGCCGAGCCGGCCGACGGACACGAACAGGTCCACGAACTCCGGTTTGCTGGCGAGCAGTTCGGAGAACTCGTCCACGATGATCAGCAGCGAGGGCAGGGGGGCGAGGGTGGCGCCGGCCAGCCGGGCCTTCTCGTAGTCGAAGAGCGAGGAGTGGCCGGCCTCGCGCAGGAGTTCCTGGCGGCGGATCATCTCGCCGTTGATGGAGTCCCGCATCCGGTCGACGAGGTGGATCTCGTCGGCGAGGTTGGTGATGACCGCGGAGGTGTGCGGGAGGCGGTCCATGTTGAGGAAGGTCGCGCCGCCCTTGAAGTCGACCAGCACCAGGTTGAGGACCTCGGAGGAGTGGGTGGCGGCCAGTCCCATCACCAGGGTGCGCAGCAGTTCGCTCTTGCCGGAGCCGGTGGCGCCGATGAGCAGGCCGTGCGGGCCCATGCCGCCCTGCGCGGACTCCTTGAGGTCGAGTTCCACCACCTCGCCCTCGTCGGTGACGCCGAGCGGGACCCGCAGCCGGGCCGACTGGCTCAGCCGGGGCCGCCACTTGGCGGTGGCGTCGAAGGTGCGGGGGTCGCGGATGTTCAGCAGAGACGTCAGGTCGAAGTCGGACTCCAGCGGCCGCTCGGTCAGGTCGATGGCGCCGCCGGTGCGCAGCGGTGCCAGGCCGCGGGCGAGGGTCTCGGCGGCGACGGCGCTGAGCGCGTCGGCGGAGGCGGAGGCGGAGGCGTCGTCCCCGGCGGGGAAGCTGACGGTGCCGTCGCGGACGGTCAGCCGCAGCACGTCGTCGCCGCCGAGGAGGGTGCCGGTGGCGTCCAGCAGCAGGGTGTTGCGCAGTCCCTCGCCCAGCAGCCGCGAGCTGTCGGGCAGCCGGACGCCCTGGGCGACGACCACGACGAAGGGCTCGGTGACGTTGGGCGAGGCGTCCGGGTCGTGGTCGGGGCGGTCGCGCACCTCGGGGCCGAGCAGCGCCATCAGCTCGTCGTGGTCGCCGGCGGCCAGCCGTACGGCGCCCGCGTCGTCCTGCTCGTCGGGGTGGGCGTTGTGCGGCAGCCACTTGACCCAGTCCCACTCGGCGCGGGCGGCCGGGCTGCCGAGCACGGCCACGCGCAGCTCGTCGGGGGCGTGCAGCACCGCCAGTTGGGCGATGATGGCGCGCATCAGCGCCAGCGCCTCCTGGCCGTCGCCGGCGAACTCCACCCGGGCGAAGCGCCGCAGCGCCACCGGGATCGGCAGGTCGGGCACGGTCTGGTGGGCGCGGGTGAAGCGGCGCAGCGAGATCGCGGTGAGGGGTTCGAGGTCCTCGACGGGCTTCGTCTGGGGCGGGAGGAAGGCCAGTTCGGCGCGGCGGATGCCCATGCCGATCCGGACCCGGGCGAAGTCCTCGTGGCTGGGCCGGCGTTCCCACAGCCGCGGCCCCATCGCGAACGCCCACAGCTCGCGCGGGTCGGGGTTGTCCCACAGCAGGGCGGCGCGCTGCTCGGCGGCGGCGGTACGGGCCTGGCGGCGCTTCTGCGCGAGGTAGCGGAGGTAATCGCGGCGTTCGGCCCGCATCCGGCGGCGGCGTTCGGCGCTGCTGCGACCGACCTGGGTCAGCGTCATACTGATCATCGCGACGCCCATCATCCCGGACATCATGTAGGTGGTCGGGCCCATGCTGCGGACGCTGAACATCAGCACCATGGCGCCGGCGCCCAGCCCCATCGGCAGATACAGCAGGGCCGAACCGAAGTCCACGCCGGCGGGTTCGCCCAATACCGGCGGCTCCGCGAGCTCCACCTGCCCGTCGGGCATCGGTGGCCCGTCGCGACGAGGTGAGCGCTTCACCGGCTTAATGGCCAACGCGGTGACTCCCGGTGTGATGGTGCATGCCGCTTCTTCCTGGGAGGCGACTATAGGGAATCCAGTCAGCGTTGCAACAGTCCCCCATTTCTTTTTTCACGCGCCCGACCTCTTGCCGTAACCGCTTCCCCGGGCCGTTCCGTGACCGGTTCGGCTGTCCGCATGCCCGCTTTGCACCGCGCGATCGGGCAGCGAAGGCTGTCTATTCCGGCCGCCGCCAACGGGCGGCCCGCCGATAGCAACAGGCGATTATTCCCCGGGCATTCACCTTTAGTCCTCCGCACGTCGGTTACCTCGGTTCCGGGTGGTCACGAAGTGGACACGGCGGTGTCGGCGGAAGGGACGGAGACTTCGAGACGGACGGCATCGCCGCAGGTGGCATGAGGTTTACGGATGCCGCCGCGCCCGTTCGCCAGGCACCCGGGCGACCTCGTCGGCGGTGGGCGGCGGCCGTCGATCGCCGCCCCGCGGCGGGCCCGCGCCGCGTGTTTCACCGACTGTTTCACCATGCAACCGGTCAGCGCGGAAGCGCGCATCGGGCAGCCGGCCACCGGGAATCGGATCACCCGCGCGCCCCGCGGACCGACTCCCGACTTCCTCCCCCACCGCGCACGGACGGGGAAAAGACGGCCCGAACAGCGCCTTCTGCGACCAAGAACCCAGTCGGGACAAAGGTCCCCACCGAGCCGACATCCGACAAAGCGGTCACAGTCGGCTCACGGAACCCCGCCACCGGCCTCCGCGGCGGCCAGCTCAGGAGGGCCGGAGCAGACCACCCGCCCACCGCGGCCCGCGCGCCCACCGGTTTCGCACAGCCCGCACCCCCGGGAAGCCCGCGTCGGCCGGCGGGAACACCACATTCGCTCTCGGCCCACTCCAATTCGCCGCCCACGGCCCACTCCGCGCATTCCGCGAAGCGCCGCACCCATTTCCGCGGTGGCGAACTGCGGAGCCCATTCCACGAAATGGCGGGCCGCCGCCCATTCCGGCACCGAACATTGGCGCCCCCGGCCGCTGTTCCCTTCCCGCGGCACCCGCCGCCGGCGCCGCACCGGCCCGCCGGCACCGCCCCGCCATGGGCGCGCTCCCACCGCTCGACCTCTCCGCGTCCCCGCAGGCCGCAGGCTACCGACCGGTACCGACACGTACGACGGGCGCCGTCGCGGCCAGGCCACGACGGCGCCCGTACGTAAGCCCACCAGGCAAGACGCGGTCCGTACCAATTACCGCGCACCCGGGAGCCATCACGACACGCCCGGGGTCTCCCCACTTTCTCCACGACCGGACGTGTGGTCGGCCGGGTGAAATACCGCCGACATGGTGGTGGCCGCATGACTGCACTCGGTCACCGGAATTTCCCCAGTGCCCGGCGAGCGGTGCGAACCGCCCGCCGGGCACCCGGCCGCCGGACCGGCCCAGGAGTCGAAAACGGAACCCCCGCAGGTGCGTTGGCCGCGGCCGGCGTCCGGCTAGGGAGCGGTGGGCACCGCGGTGGCGGTGAGGTCGTCGAACTGGGTCGCCGTCCCGTAGGTGTCCGTGCCCAGGCCCACCTGGCCCTGGGCATAAGTGGAGTCCGTGACGTCCGCGACGGCCGCACCGTCGATCCGCGCGGTGATCCGGGCGCCGGCGAAGGTCAGTTGCAGTCGCGACCAGCTGTCCGCGGAGACCCCGGGAACCGTGCCCGAGGCGAGCACGCGGGTGGCCCTGTCCGGCGCGAGGACCTCCAGCGACCAGCTGCCGGAGTCCGCGAGCTTCAGGGAGTAGCCCTCCCACGCCGTGATCCGGCCGGTGCCCACCGTGTTGAGCTGACCGGCCACCCGGCCCATCAGCGTGGAGGTGGTGCCCTGCCCGATCCGCGCCTTGACCGACACCGTGTAGTCGCCCCACGTCGCGTCACCCACCAGCGTCAGCGGGCTCGGCACCCGCGCCCACTGGATCGGCTGCCGGCTGATCATCTGCTGGAGGCACTTCCCCCGGCCCCGGCTGCCGACCGCCGACTGCGCGCCCGCCTGGCAGGGTTCGACCTGGAAGGCGCCCTCCATGTCGGAGACGTAGCGCGCGCTGGCCCCGTCGCGGTAGCCGTTGAAGTCCTCCCGGTACGGCAGCGGCATCGGCTTCGAGGCGGGTGCCTTCGCCGCGGCCCCGCCCTTCCCGCCGGACACGGTGGTCAGCGTGGTGACGGTGCCGGGCTGGAGCGTGGCGGTGTGCGCGCCGCCGGCCGCCGCCGGCACGTCGGCGCCGTGCGCGAACCAGTCGGCCGGGTCGGTGGAGTCCAGCGTGGTCGTCCACCGGTGCAGCGCGCCGCGCGGCAGGCCACCGGAGGGCGTCAGCGACACCGTCTGCGGCGCGCTCGCGCCCGTCGTCTCGAAGACGGTGGTGTACGAGGGGTGCGCGCCGGGCGATCTCAGCGTCACATAGGTGCCGCCGCCGTCGAGGTAGCCGCTGGCGGAGTCGATGTACTGCCAGCCCGGATGGGTGAACTGCGCGGTCTGCGCGACCGTCCACAGCGTCGGACCCAGCTGGTAGGCGCCGCTCCAGGGCTCGTTCGCCTTCAGCAGCCCGCTGCCCTGCATCTGCACCGTGGGGTACCAGGCGTACGCCACTGGCCAGTTGATGAAGCCGGTGATGCGCGCGTCGACGTACTCGTGGTTCATCTCGGCCGCCAGCCGGTCCGCGCCGGTCAGGTAGTTGTTCCAGCCGGACTCGCTGGCGAACAGCGGCTTGCCGAGGCTGAGCGCGTCCGGGGTGCTGGAGCAGTGCACCGCGGTGCAGGGGTAGTGCACCCCGACCACGTCGGTGGCCGCGTCGAACGCCGGGTCGTTCTTCATGTCGGTGGCGACCTGCCAGCCGGCGTTGTCGGCGGCGACCACCTTCACCGAGCCGTAACCGTCGTGCTGGAGCGTGGACTTCAGCTGCTCGTACCAGGCCGCGTCCCAGCCCTTCTCGTTCCAGCCGCCCAGGTAGTCGATGTGCAGGCCGTGCTGCTTGGCGCAGCCGAGCCAGCTGGTGAGGTAGCGGATGTTGTCGGCGGACCAGAAGCCGCCGTCGAACCAGCCGGGCGCGCCCCACTCCAGCCCGTAGAACTGGATGTCGGGGTTGCGCTTCTGGGCCTGCTCCATCAGCCACCACTCGTAGCCGCGGTTGCAGTCCACGTCGGTGGCGGTGCGCATGTGGCTCTGCTCGGCGCCGTTGCTGGAGTTGGTGTCGGAGCCGATCTCCACCTTGAGGATCTGGAGCGAGGCGCCGTAGCCGGGCTTGAACATGTAGTCCAGCAACTGGCTGCGCTCGGGTTCGGGGTAGTCGGTGAGCAGCCGCGAGGTGCCGCCGCCCCCGCTGATCGCGCCGACCCCGGCGAAGGTGCGGCCGGTGCCGTTGCCGTCGACCGTGATCTGCTGTCCGCCCGGCTGGGTGGCCGCGCTCGCGCCGGGCGGCGGGGCGAGCAGTGCCACGCAGGCCAGTAGCGCGCTGCCGACCACCAGCGCGACGCGGTGCGGCAGCCGCCGCTGTCCGCGCGGCCGGCGCAGTCCGTGCGGCCGGCGCAGCGGGGCTCTTCGGGCGCGGGGCGCCGGGGGTGCCGTGGGAGTTGCCATCAAAGGTCGCCCTCCTTCGTCCGGGTCAGAGCCTGATGTGGGAGCGGCCCTTGGGGGCCTTGGTGGTGCGCGGCCGGCCGTGGTCGGGATGGACCTCGATCTGCGTGATGCCGTCGGCGTTGAGGTCGAAGGCGGCGCCGGTGTCGCCGAGCAGGAAGTTGCGGACCGCGACGCGTGCGCCGGTGGCGCGGAAGACGACCTTGCCGTCGCGCGCGAGGGTGGTGCGGTGCGGGCCGGCCGACACGTCGTAGCGGTGGCCGCGCAGTTGCACGTTGGACAGGGTGTTGGTGCCCGGCAAGGTGAGCGAGCCGAACATCAGCGCCGACGGGTCGCCGTCCCAGGGGTTGTCCGAGAGCAGCTCGTGCAGGCCCTGCACCGGCATCGCGTTGGACCAGGAGTAGGTCCGCCAGGCCGAGTCGACCGCCGGGCCCATGATGGACTGCCCCGGTTCGGGGTCGAAGGACTCGGGGAACCAGCCGTCGTTCGTCCAGGAGTCCAGGTACATCGAGGTGCTGCGGGTGGCGAACATGCCGGCGATGTCGTCGAAGCCGTAGCGCTTGACGCCGTCGTAGACGGTGGCGTTCATCGGCGGCCAGATCGCGCCCTTCCACTGCTCGGGCGCGGAGCCCTCGCCGTAGCGGTCGAAGAACTTGAAGTGCTCGGACTGCGGGTGCACCGGGCCGCCGGAGCAGTACGCCGGGTCGTTGCGGGCGATGCTGGGCACCACGTAGTCGCCCCAGAACATCTCCGGGTCCAGCAGGTGCGCCATCATCGTCCTCGCCCGCTCAGGCGTGGCGATGCCCGCGAACAGCGGGTAGAACACGGTCGGCGTGACCACCTCGTTCCAGCTACCGTCGAGGTAGCGGCTGAGGTACAGGCCCTTGCCGGGGTGCCACAGGCGGTCGTTGAGGCGCTGCTTGATCGTCGCGTACTGGGCGGTGAAGCGGCGGGCGTCGGCGGCCTCGCCGAGGACCGTCGCCATTTTCGCCAGCGTCTCGGCGAGCAGGGCGTAGTAGGAGTTGAGCGGCACGTCGGTGAGGTTGGTGTTGTCGCGCTTGTCGCCGGAGCCGCCGACCTTGGCGATGCGCTGGTAGTCGGCGTAGACCGGCAGGTCGTCCAGGCCCAGGTGGTTGCCGCGGCCGCCGACGCGGTCGCCGAAGTACGGTGCCTCCAGCAGCCCGTCGCCGTCGGCGTCCCACTCCGGCATCAGGTCGTTGAAGGCGACCAGGTGCGGGTACGCCTTCTCCAGGACGGTGCGGTCGCCGAACTTCGTGTACAGCCGCCACACCGCGTACGCGTGCATCGGCCCGGAGTTCTCCTGGTCGTAGCGGGGGCCGACCAGGTCCACCTGGTTGGGCGGTGCGGGCTGGTCGAAGACGTCCGACTCGTGCTGGGTGGCGAGGGTCTGGCTGACCAGGGCGGCGTCGATGCAGTCGAAGGAGGAGTCCCAGCCGGTGAACAGCCCGCCACCGCCGCCCCAGCCCCACAGCACGTAGTTGCAGTGGTAGGTCCGGTCGTAGTTGGTGTTCAGCGACAGCGCGTCGCGCACCGCGTCCGCTGCCTGGCCGACCGGGCCGGAGCCGGTGAGGTTGGTGTCGCGGATCGCGGCCTGGGCGGCGGCGAGTTGGCGTTCGGCCTGGTGCGGCTCGGGCGGTGCGACCTTCGGGGTGCCGTGGTCGCTGATCGCCGCGGCGAAGGTGATGCTCTCGCCCTTGGCGAGTTCGTAGCGCAGGGCCGCGGTGGCGTCGCCGGCCGCGCCGGTGCCGCCGGTCATCGCCTTGGTCAGGTCGGTGACGGAGGCGTAGCAGGCGGCGCTGACCGGGGGTTCGGTGGGGGTCAGCCGCAGGTGGCCGGTGGCGGAGGTGTCCACCAGGCCGGGCGCGGAGCCGATGACACTGTTGCCGTCGAGCGCGAAGCTCGCGGTCTCCCCCGCGGTGGCGCCCCACGGCGTGCCGACCTCCAGGAAGACCGTGGTGTCGTCGGCCAGCGCGGTGACCGTGGCGACCACCGAACTGCCGTCGCCGGTGCGGGCGTAGCGGACCACCAGGTCGCGCTTCTGCTGCTGGGCGAGGTCGTACTTGGCCTGGATGACGGGGAGTTTGGCGGTGGCGTCCGCGACCTCGGTGGCCGACCACTGGTCGGGGTGGGCGATGACCTCCTTCAGCGCCTCCAGGTGCGCGGGCATCACCGAGCGGTCGTCGCTGCTGATGTGGACCTGCTTGAAGCTGCCGTCGGGGGCCATCGGGCCGATCCGCCAGAGGTTGTTGGTCATCTTCTCGCGGATGACGGTGTTCGCCTTGGTGAGCAGGACCACGCGCACGGCGAAGCGGGCCTCGCCGGTGCCGACGAAGAGCGCGCCCGTCCAGTCCTGCTCCTTGACGCCCGGCATCGCGAACGGCCGCTTCAGCGTCGGGTACGGCAGGGGCGAGGACTGCCCGCCGTGGTTGCCCGCGGTGTCCGCGGCGGCCGCGGCCGTGCCGTCGGACGTGGTGCCGTCGGCGGCCGCCGCGATGTTATCGCTCGCAAGCGCGACCACCGTGCCGCCGATGCCGGTCGCTCCGGCCGCCTTCAGAAAGCTTCGCCTGGGCATGTGACGATGGGTCATAAGACCTTCCGTTCCAGCGTCTGACGGGCCCTGCGCTTGACAACGGAGCAGGCCGGTACGGCACCGCCCGCCGCAGGACCCGGGGGGCTCACTGCCCCGAGGGGGGTTACGGCATGAACTGCATCACGGGCGACTCGAATTGTTAGCGCTCACGCGACGGGTGTCAACAGATCCGACATAGTTGCTCCCGCGGCCCCCGAACCCACCGCCGGCACCCCCCCCCCGGCCTCGGCGTCGACGGCCAAGTCGGCCCGCAGACCTGGCAGATGCTCGTCGGCAGCTGACCGCCAGGCGCCTTGCGCAGCGTGGGCGCGGGGCGGGCGGGCCTTCGTGGCCGCCCGCCCCGCGCTCCTCCGTGACGGGCACCGGGGCGTCCGTTGGCCGTCCGGGGCGGCCGACACAGCGGTGTACGACCCCTATTGGGCGGAGACGGACAGGGGAGCTCCGGGGATTTTCCGGGGTGGCCCGGCGGGGGGCGGCTTGTTATGTTGCGGCGGAGAGCCGAACCCGACGATGGAGCAGCATGCCTTCCGTGGAAAATCTCTGGTGCCGTCGCTTTGTTCCCGCTCAGGACCCGGCCGCGCGCCTTGTCTGCCTCCCGCACGCGGGGGGTTCGGCGCCCTACTTCCGCCCGGTGTCGATGGCGCTCGGCAAGGAGTTCGACGTGATCGCCGTGCAGTACCCGGGCCGGCAGGACCGCCGCAGTGAACCGCCGATCACCGAGATGTCGGTGCTGGCCGACCGGGTCGCGGAGATCCTCGCCGCCGAGGACGACCTCCCGCTGGTCCTGTTCGGCCACAGCCTGGGCGCGATCCTCGCGTTCGAGGTGGCCCGCCGGCTGGAGGCGGAGGGCCGGCCTCCGGTCCGGATCGTCGCGTCCGGCCGCCGCGGACCGGCCACCCGCCGCGAGGAGGCCCTGCACCGGCTCGACGACGCCGGGCTCATGGCCGAACTGCGCTCGTCGGACGGCACCCACACCCTCCTGCTGGAGGACGAGGAGCTGATGCGCGCCGCGCTCCCGGCCCTGCGCGCCGACTACCAGGTGGCCGAGTGCTACGCCAGCGAGCCGTCGGCGACCGTGCGCAGCCCCATCACGGTGCTCACCGGCGACCAGGACCCCAAGACGACGCTCGACGAGGCCCGGCAGTGGGAGCAGCACACCACCGGCGGCTTCGAGTTCGAGGTCTACCCGGGCGGGCACTTCTTCCTCGGCCAGCACATCCAGCCGATCATCGCCCTGCTCCGCAAGCACCTCACCCCGGCCTCCGCACCGACCAGCTGACCGCTCCGACCGGCCTCCCCGCCTGCTGGGCGCGGGTTCAGCGCCCGGGCGGCAGGAGGTCGGCGCGCCAGCGCACTTCGCCGTCGTGGAGCTCGCCGGTCGGGGCGAGCCCCGCGGCGGTGGCGACGGCGGCCGAGGCCGCGTGGTCCGGGTGGACGTGCGCGAGCACCGTACGGACGTGGTGGGCGGCGAGATGGCGGACCAGCCCGCGGGCCGCCTCCTTCGCGATGCCGCGGCCCTGCCACAAGGTGCCCACCACCCACGCGACCTCCGCGTACGACGCCGCGCCCGGCGCGACGCCCGGGCCGCTGCCCAGCCCGCCGCCTGCCCCACCGTCCCGCACCGTCGCCTGCACGGTGCCCGCGAGCCGCCCCTCCGCGCGCAGCCGGATCACCCAGTTCAGCCAGGTCACCCCGGGCTCGGGCGCCCCCGCGACCAGCCGCTCGTACCGGGCCCGCAGCCCCGCGGGCGTCTCCGGCGCCCCGCCGATGTAGCGGTGCAGCGCCGGATCGCCGAGCACGGCCGCCATCGGCTCCGCGTGCCCGGCCTCCAGCGGCAGCATCTCCAGCCGCTCCGTGCCGAACCCGCCGCCCACCGAGCCCACCGCGCCCACCGCGCACCCCTCTTCCCCGCCGCTGCTGACACCACGGCCCCAGGCTACGGCAGCGCGGGCCGCCTCCCCGAAGCGGCGAGGCGGCCCGGGCGAACCGGCGGCCGGAAGCGCCGGGAGGCCGGAAGCGCCGGAAGCGCCGGAAGCGCCGGGAGAGCCGGGAGAGCCGGGAGCAGCCTCAGCGGCGCTTGGCCACGCTCCGCGCCCGCAGCCGGTCCGCGGTGATCGCCAGCCCCAGCACGCAACCGAGCACGATGTTCGTGTAGTTGGGGTTGATCTGAAGGGTCGTCAGGCCGTTGTTGATCAGCTCCAGCAGGATGGTGCCCGCCACGATCCCGAGGATGCGGCCCTGTCCGCCGACCAGGCTCACCCCGCCGATGACCGCCGCGGCGATCGCCGACAGCTCCCAGCCGACCCCGACGCCGCTGGCCGAGCCGACGCCCATCCGGCCGAGCACCATCATCCCGGCGAACGCCGACAGCAGGGAGCTGGTGACGTACATCGACACCACCCGCCGGTCGCCGCGGATGCCGGCCAGCCGCGCCGCCTCGGGGTTGCCGCCGACCGCGTAGACCTGCCGCCCGGCGTACGTGCGCTCCAGGAAGAACCACGCCGCGATCGCCACCACCGCGAACAGGATCAGCGGCAGCGGGATCTGCGCCACGTACGTCTGGCCGACGTCGCCGAACAGCCCGCCGATCCCGGTGATCGAGGTGCCCGAGGTGATCGCGAGGGTGACGCCCTGCGCGACGGTGTACGTGACGAGGGTGACGACGAACGGCGCCATCTTCAGCCGGGTGACGGCCAGTCCGTGCAGCAGGCCCACCGCGCCCGAGATCACCAGCGTGACCAGGATCGCCAGGATCGGCGGCAGCCCGGCCCGTACGTTGAACCAGGACATCAGGATGACGCTGGTGCCCAGCAGCGCGCCCACCGACAGGTCGATGCCGCCGGTGAGGATCACCAGCGACTCCCCGATGGCGATCAGGCCGTACTGCGCCAGGTCGAAGCCCATCCCCTGGAGGTTGACCGCTCCGGCGAAGGTCGACTTGTCCACGGCCAGCGCGACGAAGACGACGACGCAGGCGGCCACCACGCCGACCTCGGGCGTTTCGATCAGGCGGCGGAGGAACGAGGGGCCCGGCGCGCTGCCGGGGTCCGCCTCGGTCGGCGCCGGTGCGGTGCTGGTCTTCATGCGCTTGCCTCTCCCTGCGGGCCCGCGCCCGGCCGCGTCCCGGCCGCCGCGGTCATGATCGCTTCCTTGCCGAACCGGTCGCGGGGGATGTCGTCGACGATCCGCCCGTGTGCCATCACCACGATCCGATGGCAGATCCACAGCAGTTCCTCCAGTTCGGAGGAGGCCACCAGCACCGCCATGCCCTGCTCGGCGGCGGCGTCGATCAGGCTGTAGATCTCGGCCTTCGCCCCGACGTCCACCCCGCGGGTCGGCTCGTCGAGCAGCAGCAGCTTCGGCTCGGCGGCCAGCCAGCGCCCGAAGACCGCCTTCTGCTGGTTGCCGCCGGACAGCGCCCCGATCGGCTGCTCCGGGCTGTGCAGGCGTACGCCCAGGTCGCCGATGATCCGCGCCGCGTGCGCCTTGTCCGCCTTCGGCCGCAGCACACCGCGGCTGCTGATCCGCCGCAGCGTGGTCAGCGTGACGTTCCACCGCACGGAGTGCGCCGCCAGCAGCGACTGCACCTTGCGGTCCTCCGGGACCAGGCCGATCCCCTTCTCGACCGCGTCCGCCGGGTGCCGCGGGCGGAAGTCGCGGCCCAGGAACTCCACCGACCCGCCGGTGCGCGGCTGCGCGCCCATCACGGTGTGCAGCAGCCGGCTGCGGCCCGATCCCATCAGTCCGGCGACGCCGACGATCTCGCCGGCGCGTACGTCCAGGTCGACCGGGCCGAGGCCGTCGGCGGTCAGCTCGCGGGTGCGCAGCACCGCGGTGCGCTCCACCGTGGACGGCGGCGCGAGGTCGGCGCGGGCCAGCTCGCTGCCGACCATCTCGCGGATCATCCGCTCCTCGGTCGCCTCCTGCGGGGTGAGGTCGGCGACGAGCTTCCCGCTGCGCAGCACCACCACCCGGTCGGCGATCGCCTGCACCTCGTCCAGGCGGTGGCCGATGAAGAGCACCGCGCCGCCGGCGGCGGCGTGTGCGCGGGCCAGGTCCAGCACCCGTTCGGCCTCCACCGGGCCGAGCGAGGAGGTCGGCTCGTCGAGGATCAGCACGACCGGTCGGTGGCCCCACGCCTTGGCGATCTCGATCATCTGGCGCACCGGCACCGGGAAGCGCTCGACCGGGCGGTCGACGTCGACATGGGTGACGCCGACCTCGGCGAGCAGTGCCCGTGCCTCCTCCCTGGTGCCGGTGCGGTCGAACACCGCCCGGCCCAGCAGCCCGCCGCCGGCCCGCTGCGGGCGCCGCCCGAGCAGCAGGTTCTCCGCGACGCTCAACTGCCCGACCAGCGGGAACTCCTGTGCCACCAGGGCCACTCCCAGCTCGCGGGAGTGGTCGGGGCGTCCGGGCTGGAGCGCCCGGCCGGCGACCTCGATGGTGCCGGTGGTGGGGGTGACGGTGCCGGACAGCACGCCCATCAGCGTGGACTTGCCCGCGCCGTTCTCCCCCACCACCGCGACGATCTGACCGCGGGCCAGGTCCAGCCGCGGGATGTCCAGCACCTTCACGAGGCCGTACGACTTGCTGACGTCGCGCAGCGACACCGCGCTCTCCTCGGCCGCGCCGCCCCGCTCTCCCCCGCCGCCCGGGCGGTCCTCGCCGCCCGGGCGGGTGTCGGCGGAGCCGGCCATCAGCCGATCCCCAGGCTGGTCAGCTTGGCCTGGTAGTCGGCGAGGTTGGTCTGGGTGACCAGGCCGACGCCGGAGCTGAGGGTGATGCCGTCGCTCTCCAGGTACGGCTGCGCGATCTTGAGGGTGGCGTCCTTGCCGAGCACCTTCAGCGCCGCCAGCAGGTAGGCGCCGGTGTAGCCCTGCTGGTAGGGCTGCTGGAGGACGGTGGCCTGGATGACGCCGGACTTGATGAACTTCAGCGTCTGCGGGTCGCTGTCGTCGGAGATGATCTTGATCTTGCCGGTCTTGCCGGCCGACTGGACGGCCTGGCCGGCGGACGGGCCGTCGTAGGAGTACACCCCGTACAGGCCGTTGACGTTCGGGTTGGTCTGGATCGCGGTCTCGGCGTTGGACAGCGCCTTGGAGGCGTCCATGCTGTCGCTGAGCTTCTGGGCGACCTTGATGCCAGAGCCCTTCAGGGCGTCCTCGAAGCCCTGGATGCGCTCGACCGCGTTGGAGGTGGTCAGCGAGCCGACCAGGATCACCACCTGGCCCTTGCCGCCGAGCGCCTGCTTCATCGCCTCGCCGGCCTTCTGGCCCGCCTGGTAGTTCGGGGTGCCCAGGTAGAGCGCGGCGCCGTCGTCCTTCGGCAGCGGGGAGTCGATGGCGAGCACCGGGATGCCGGCCTTGTTCGCCGAGGCGATCGGCGCCTTGATGGCCGTCGGGTCGATCGCGGAGACGCTCAGGCCGCTGATGCCCTGGCCGCGCAGCGTCTGGATGATCGACAGCTGCTGGTCGAGCCGGCCGTTCGCCGGGGCCTGGTAGGCGCCCTTGACGCCGAGTTCCTTCAGGCCCTTGTTGAAGCCCACCTTGCCGGCGTTCCAGTAGTCGGTGGCGACGTTGACCACCATCGCCTCGTTGAGCTTCGACAGGTCCTTGCCGGCCAGCGCCTGCTTCAGCGCCGCGTCGAGCTTGGCGAGGTTCGCGTCGTTGAACGCGATATCGCCCTTGATCGCGGTGGCGGACGAGGCGGAGGAGGTCGAGTTGCCGGAGTTGTCCGAGGAGGACGAGCCGCCGGCCCCGCTCTTGCTGCACCCCGCCGCCGCGAGCACCACGGCGAGGGTCACGGCCGCGGCGCCCCAACGCCCGTATCCGGAAACGACGGCACCTTTGGCATCACGCATGGGCGAACTTCCTGTTCGGACGGTGACCTCGCGGTCATTGAGAGCGCTAACAATCCACTGAGTGGATCACATCCGCGGGCGTGGGCCGCATCATCCCCAACGCAGCTCACACAACCGGGCGGAGCGGTCGACGTTCACAGCCACAGGGGCCCGAACCGTCTGCACCAGTCGTGGCGGGTTCCTGTCACCCGCCGCCATAGAGTGTTAGCGCTCACGGAATCACCGTCAAGATGTTGAGCCGAGAAAAACCCCGTGGATCGCGAAGAGGTCGGCCCACGTCGCGGCAGACCCGCCGAAACGCCCGCACACGCTGCGGCTTCGCCCGGACTGCCCACGTCCGGAAGGGAGTTGACGGTACACATCGTGTACGCGCACATGCACCGGGGACGGCCGCACACCCGCACATCAGGGCCGCGCCGAGGGGGTGCGGGGACAGGTGCCGCGCACGCGCGCCGGGCACCGGCACGCACACGGGCACGGCGACGACCTCCGCCCGGGCGGCCCTCCCGTACCGGCGGGAGGGCCGCCCGGGTGGGGCGGGCGGAAACGGGTGCCGCGGCGCCCTCACAGGCCCCCGGCGAGCCGGTAGTACGCCTGGTTCCAGCGGATCTCCTTGGCGAACTGCCGGATCTCGGTGCTGCCGTCGATGAGCAGCAGCTCGGTGCGGAGCATGTCCGCGAGGTCGGCCAGCTCCTCGGCGCCGACGGCGGTGGACAGCACCGTGTGGTGCGGCCCGCCCGCGGTCAGCCACGCCTCGGTGGAGGTGCGCAGGTCCGGCGCGGGCTTCCACACCGCCCGGGCGACGGGGAGCGCGGGCAGCGGCTCCAGCGGGGCCACCACGTCGATCGTGTTCGCCACCAGCCGGAAGCGGTCGCCGACGTCCGCCAGGCCCACCACGACCGCCGGGCCGGGCCGGGCGTCGAAGACCAGCCGCACCGGGTCCTCCCGGCCGCCGATCGACAGCGGGTGGATCTCGCAGCTCGGCCGGTCCGCGGCGATGCTCGGGCAGACCTCCAGCATGTGGGCGCCGAGGATGAGTTCGCTGCCGGGCGCCAGGTGGTAGGTGTAGTCCTCCATGAAGGAGCTGCCGCCCGCCTGCCCGGCCCCGGCGGCCTTGAGCGCGTGCAGCAGCGCGGAGGTCTTCCAGTCGCCCTCGCCGCCGAAGCCGTAGCCGTCGGCCATCAGCCGCTGCACCGCGAGCCCGGGCAGCTGCCGCAGCCCGCCCAGGTCCTCGAAGTTGGTGGTGAACGCGCCGAACCCGCCGTCGTCGAGGAAGGCGCGTAGGCCCAACTCGATCCGGGCCGCGTACCGCAGGGACGCGTGCCGCGCTCCCCCCGCGGCCAGTTGCGGGTCGAGCCGGTAGGTGTCGGCGTACTGCGCGGTCAACTCCCCCACCGCCGCGTCGCCGACCGCGTCCACCGCGGCCACGAGGTCGTTGACGCCGTAGGTGTTGACCGACACGCCCAGCCGCAACTGCGCCTCGACCTTGTCGCCTTCGGTGACGGCCACGTCCCGCATGTTGTCGCCGAACCGGGCCAGCCGCAGCGTGCGCAGCGCGCCGTAGCCCAGCGCGGCCCGCATCCAGGCGTGGATGCGGGCGAGCACCGCGGGGTCGGAGACATGGCCGGCGACGGTCTTGCGGGCCACGCCGATCCTGGACTGTATGTACCCGAACTCGCGGTCGCCGTGGGCGGCCTGGTTGAGGTTCATGAAGTCCATGTCGATGGTGGACCACGGCAGTTCGACGTTGGCCTGGGTGTGCAGGTGCAGCAGCGGCTTGCGCAGCAGGTCCAGCCCGGCGATCCACATCTTGGCGGGCGAGAAGGTGTGCATCCAGGCCACCAGGCCGACGCACCGCGGCGCGGAGTTGGCGGCGAGCACCACCTCCGTGATCGCGGCGGCGTCGGTCAGCACCGGCTTCCAGACCGTGCGGACCGGGGCGCCCGGGGCCGCGGCGAGCCGGTCGCAGATGGCCTGCGACTGCTCGGCGACCTGGGCGAGGGTGTCGTCCCCGTACAGGCCCTGACTGCCGGTGAGGAACCAGATCTCGGGTGCGGCGGGCGATGTCATGCCTGGGACTCCTTGCCGACGGACGGCCCCTGCTGGCCGTAGACGTTCTGGTAGCGGTCGTAGAGCCGGTCGACCGCGCCGGGGTCGATGGGCAGCGGGGCGCCGAGCTGGCGCGAGATGTGCACGCTGCGCGCGACGTCCTCGCACATCACCGCGGCCTTCACCGCCGCGCGCGCGTCGCGGCCGACGGTGAACACGCCGTGGTTCTGCATCAGCACCGCGGGCGAGCGGTGCCCGGTCAGCGTCTCCACGATGCCGCGGCCGATCGAGTCGTCGCCGATCAGCGCGAACGGGCCGACGGGTATCTCCGCGCCGAACTCGTCCGCCATCGCGGTCAGCACGCAGGGCACCGCCTCCCCGCGGGCCGCCCAGGCGCAGGCGTAGGTGGAGTGGGTGTGCACCACGCCGCCGACGTCCGGCATGTGCCGGTAGACGTAGGCGTGGGCGGCGGTGTCGGACGACGGTGCCAGGTCGCCTTCGACCACATTGCCGTCGAGGTCGCAGACGATCATCGCCTCGGGGGTGAGCCGGTCGTAGTCCACGCCGCTGGGCTTGATCACGAACAGGTCGCGGCCCGGCACCCGGCCGGAGACGTTGCCGGCCGTCCACACCACCAGCTGGTAGCGGACGAGTTCGCCGTGCAGGTCGCTGACCTGGCGGCGCAGTGCGGCGACGGCGGCGGTCCCGGGCCCGGTAGCGGTCACGGCCCCGGCCCCGGTGGCGGTCACGGTGGAGTCCTGCTGCTGGTGCTGTTCCTCTTGCTGCTGCTGTGGGTTGCTGCTCATGGCAATGCGGACCTCGCAGGATGGGTGAGCGTTAACAAAGAGGGGGTGAGCGCTAACACTTGGCTGGTCCGAGTCCGGGTCGGCCCCGGTCAGACCGCCCCGGCGGCCTCGGCGCGCAGCGAGCGCAGCCGGTGCATCGCGTCGCTGCCGCCCCGGCCGAAGTGGTCGTGCAGCTCGCGGTACTCGGCGTACAGGCGGTCGTAGGCGGCCGCACGGGCGGGGTCGGGCAGGTAGGCGCGGCGCTCGATCCGGCCCATCGCCGCGGAGGCGGCGCGGATGTCGGGGTGGGCGCCGGCGGCGACGGCGGCGTGGATCGCCGAGCCCAGCGCGGGCCCCTGGTCGGAGGCCATCAGGTTGATCGGGCGGCCCAGTACGTCGCTGTAGGTCTGCATCAGGAAGCGGTTGCGCAGCAGGCCGCCGGCCGCGGTGAACTCCGTCACCGGCACCCCGGACCGCTCGAACGCCTCCACGATGGTGCGGGCGCCGAACGCGGTGCCCTCGATCAGGGCCCGGTAGACGTCCTCCGGCCGGGTGTCGAGGGTCAGCCCGACCAGCAGCCCGGACAGGTGGTGGTCCACCAGCACCGACCGGTTGCCGCTGTGCCAGTCCAGCGCGACCAGGCCGTGCGCGCCCACGGCCTGCGCCGCGGCCTTCTCGGTGAGCAGTTCGTGCGCGGAGATGCCGCGCCGGCGGGCCTCGTCGGCGTACTCCTGCGGGGTGGTGGTCCGCACCGCCCAGGCGAAGAGGTCGCCGACACCGCTCTGCCCGGCCTCGTAGCCCCAAAGGCCGGGCACCACACCGTCCTTGACGACCCCGCACATGCCCGGGACCTCGGCGAGCACGTCGGAGTTCATGATGTGGCAGGTCGAGGTGCCCATGATGGCCAGCATGTGGCCGGGGTCGAGCGCCTGGGCGGCGGCGGAGGTGACGTGCGCGTCCACGTTGCCGACCGCCACCGGGGTGCCGGCCCGCAGCCCGGTCAACGCCGCCGCCCGCGCGGTGAGTCCACCCGCGGCCGCGCCGAGCTGCGAGAGCGGGTGCTCCAGCTTGGCGGTGAAGTCCGCGAAGTCCGGGTGCAGCGAGGCCAGGTACTTCGCGTCGGGGTAACCGCCGTCCTGCCGGATGCCCTTGTAGCCGGCCGTGCAGGGGTTGCGGCTCTCCGCGCCGGTCAGCTCCCACACGATCCAGTCCGCGGCCTCGATCCAGCGGTCGGCGGCGGCGTAGACCTCCGGGTCCTCGCGCAGCAGTTGGAGCGCCTTGGCGTACTGCCATTCGCTGGAGATCTTCCCGCCGTACCGGCCGAGCCACGGCTGCCCGCTGTCCAGGGCGCGTTCGACGATGAGGTCCGCCTCGGGCTGCGCCGCGTGGTGGCGCCAGAGCTTGGGGTAGGCGTGCGGCCGGCCGGCGAAGCGCGGCAGCTCGCTGAGCGGTGTGCCGTCGGCGGTGGTGGGCAGCACCGTGCAGGCGGTGAAGTCGGTGCCGATGCCGACGACCTGCTCCGGTCGCACCCCGGCCGCGGCCAGCGCCCGCGGCACCGCGAACCGCAGCACGTCCCGCCAGTCCTGCGGCACCTGGAGCGCCCAGTCCGGGGGCAGCGTGCGGCCGCCGCCGGGCAGCGCGTGCGACACCACGCCGTGGGTGAACTCGTGCACCGCGCTGCCCAGTTCGCGGCCGTCCTCGACGGCGACGACGAGCGCGCGGCCGGAGAGCGTCCCGAAGTCGACGCCGACGGTCACGGCGGGTGGATCGGTGGTCATGTCTGCCTCCAGTCGTACGAGGGCGCCGGGCGCGGGCGGAGCGCCCGGCGGCCGCTCGGGTGGGGTGAGGTGAGGTAGGTGGGGGGTGGCGGGCCTGCGGGCGGGGGCTCACGTGTTCCCGCGGCGGGGGCGGGGTGGGTCCGCCGTATGGACGGGGCGGGTCCGGCTCGCCCCGCCGTTCGGGCGGGCGCCGGGGCGGTCGGGCGGTCCTGCCCTCGGTCGGGGGTGGGCACCCGCAGCGCCCCGCCCCGCTCCCGCACCGCGGACCGCCGGCTGTCAGGTGCCGCCGGGCGCGGCTAGGACGGGGTGCTGCTGCGGCGGACGATGAGGCGCGGCTCGATCACCACGCGCTCGTCGTCGTCACCGGTCGACCCGGCCTCCAGTCTGCTGATCAGCAGCCGGATGCTGGCCTGGCCGACGGCGGCGAAGTCCTGGCGGACGGTGGTGAGGGGCGGCGCGAAGTACTCGGCCTCGGGGATGTCGTCGAACCCGGCGATCGCGACCTGGCCGGGCACCGACAGCCCGGCCTCGCGGAAGGCGCGCAGCACTCCGAGCGCCATCTGGTCGTTCGCCACGAACACCGCCGACAGCCCGGTGGCGCCCGGGCGCGCGCCGCGCGCAACCACCCGGCCGGCCAGCTCCTGCCCGGCGCGGTAGCCGCACAGCGGTGTCCAGTCGCCGATCAGCGGCTCGGGCACCTCGGCGCCGGCCTCCTCCAGCGTCGTGCGCCAGCCGACGGCGCGGGCCTCGGCCTCGAACCAGCTCGGCGGCCCGGCGACGTGCCACACGGTCCGGTGCCCGGCGGCCAGCAGGTGGCTGGTGACCAGGCGCGCGCCGAGTTGCTGGTCGACCGACACGCCGGGGATGGGCAGCGAGTGCCCGCCCTCCACGGTCACCACGGGGAAGGGCAGCTTCAACTCGGCCAGGGCGCTGACCGCGTCGCGGTGCGGCACTATCACCACGATGCCCTCCACGCCCCAGTCGCTGAGGTGGTCGATGGCCTCGCGCAGCGCCGCGGCGGTGTAGCGGCGCAGGGTGACCGTGGAGACCATGTAGCCCTCCTCGCGGGCGGCCTCCTCCAGCCCGAACAGGGTGCTGGACGGGCCGAACAGCGTGGGGTTGCACGCCACGACGCCCAGGGTCAGGGTCCGGCGGGTCACCAGCGCGCGGGCCGAGGAGTTGCGCCGGTAGCCGAGTTCCTCGATCGCCCGCTGCACGTCGGCCCGGGTCGTCTCCCGCACGTTCGGGTGGTTGCTGAGCACCCGGGAGACCGTCTGGTGTGACACTCCGGCCAGTTGGGCGACGTCCGCCATCGTGGGCGCCCTCCGCCTTCCGGCGCTCTCCGCAGTCTGCGACATGACCCTCCGATCGGTGACGAGGTAATTGTTAGCGTTCACAGCGAACGCGTCAAGGTCATGACGGCAATCGGGTGGCGAAGCCCCCACCGGCCCCGCCACCTCTCCTCGGGGCGTACCCCACGCACCCCGTCCCCCGCCGCGGCAGCGGCAGTTGGGCACCGAAAGCGGTGGGGCGACCGTATCCCGGAACGCCCGCGCCGCGCGGCCCGACGCGCCGCCCCCGGCTCCGCGGCTCGCGGGAGGCAGCCAGGGGCCGTCGGACACGCCCCGGCGCCCGACGGTCGGGGGCGTCCACGCCACGGCACGGCACAGCGCCGCACCGGAACAGGTCACCCCCGCCGGCGCTCACGGGTGAGGGCGTACTCGACGTCGCCGTGTTCGGCGCCCGCGATGGGATTGGGCCATTCCTCGAAGAAGGTGCGGACCAGGCAGAGCCCGGCCTTCTCCATGACGCGCCGGGACGCGGTGTTGACGGTCATCGTGGTTGCCACGATCCGGTCCGCCCCCAGTTCGGCGAACGCGTGGTGCACCAGGGCCCGTGCGCCTTCCGTGGCATAGCCGAGGCCCCAGGCGGACGGCAGCAGCCGGTAGCCCAGTTCCGTGCCGCCGCCGCTCAGCCCCGCGCTGGTCGCGGGCCGCAGCGAGAACCACCCGAGGAACGCCCCGGACCGCCGCTGCACCGCCGCGAAACAGCCGTGCCCGCGCGGCGGTTCGCCGTACTCGCGCAGCATGCGCGGGAGCTGCCGGCCCACGACCACGGACCGGGGCACGGGACGGCCGAACGCCGATGTACCGCATGACGTCGGGGTGGCCGTGCAGGGCGGCGAGATCGCCGGCGTCCGCCTCGGTGAAGCGGCGCAGGGTCATGCGCGCGGTGTCCAGACGGCTCTCCACGACGCCGATTCGAGCAGGCCGTCCGCCGCGGGGCAACCGCGTTTCCCGCGGCCCGGCCCCCGCCGCATCCCACCGCACGCGCATCCCGAGAATCTACAGCTCGATGACAAAAATCGACGAGGTGTAGACTTTTTACCGGCGGGGCCGGACGGGTTTCCCGCGCAAGCTTCTGGAGGAGTTGTGGTGCAGCAGCAGAACTGGCTGATCACGGGTGTGAGCACAGGTCTCGGCCGGGCGTTCGCGCAGGCGGCGCTGGACGCCGGGCACACGGTCGTCGGCACGGTCCGCGCCGAGCGGGACCGGGCGGCGTTCGAGGAGCTGGCGCCCGGTCGCGCGCACGCCCGCATCCTCGACGTGACGGACGACGGCGCCGTGGTCGCGGTGGTCGACGAGGTGGAGCGCGCGGTCGGCCCGCTCGACGTGGTGCTCGCCAATGCCGGGTACGGCCTGGAGGGCACCTTCGAGGAGACCCCGCTGGGCGAGGTGCGCCGCCAGTTCGAGGTCAACGTCTTCGGCGCGATGGCCACCTTGCAGGCCGCGCTGCCCCACATGCGCGCACGCCGCCGCGGCCGCCTCATGGCGGTCACGTCGATGGGCGGGCTGATGGCGGTCCCGGGCATGTCGGCGTACTGCGGCAGCAAGTTCGCCCTGGAAGGGGTGCTGGAGGCGCTGGGCAAGGAGGTCGCGCAGTTCGGCATCCATGTGACCGCGATCGAGCCCGGGTCCTTCCGCACCGACTGGGCCGGGCGGTCCATGACCCGCGCCGCGCGTACGGTCGACGACTACGACGAGCTGTTCACGCCGATCCGCCAGGCGCGGCAGAAGGCCAGCGGCAACCAGCTGGGCAACCCGGCGAAGGCCGGGGAGGCGGTCGTGCGCATCGCGTCGGTGGAACAGCCGCCGGCGCATCTCGTCCTCGGTTCCGACGCGCTGCGCCTGGTGGCCGCCGGGCGGGCGGCGGTGGACGAGGACATCCGGACGTGGGAGGAGCTGTCGCGGACGACGGACTTCGCGGAGGGGGCGCAGCTCTGATGCCCGAGCCCCGAAGCGACCCCCGCCCCGCGCGCGGCCGGCGCGCCGGTGAGCGCAAGGGCGACCTGCGGGAGCGGGCGATCCTCGACACGTGCGAGGCCCTGCTCGCGCGCAAGGGGTACGACGCGATGACCGTCGGCGACATCGCCCAGGGCGCCGGGATCACCCGCGGCGCGCTGTACTTCTACTTCGGCTCGAAGCAGGAAGTGGTCACCGCGCTGGTGGCGCGGACCGTCGAGCACCTGTGGGAGCGGTCCCGGGCCACCGCGCGCAGCGACGACCCGCGCCTGGCCGTGGCGGCGGCGATGCGGCGCACGGTGGAGCTGTGGCGCGAGCACGGCCTGGTGATGCGCACCGCGATCGACCTGTCGTTGACGGTGCCGGAGATCGGCGCGCTGTGGGACCGTACGGCCGACCTGTTCATCGCGGCGATCACCGCCGTGCTGGAGCGGGCCGGGGTGCGCGCCGGCGAGGGGCCGGACGGGGCGCCGGCGATGGGGCGGGCGCTGTGCTGGATGGTCGAGCGGAGCTTCTACCACGCGTGGCAGCCGGACTCCCCCGACCGGCTCCAGGAGGCGTCCGCGACCTGCGAGCACATCTGGCTGACCTGCGCGGGCCTGGCACCCTGACGCAGCGGCGGTCGGGCGCGGAAATCCGTTTGCCCCCGCCTGCCGCGGCCCGGTAGGAAGCTCGCATGCTACGAGGCGACAAGGTCGGGCTGCGGGCCCGCCACGAGGACGACTACCCCGTCCTGCGCGAGGAGATGTTCAACGACGTCGTCTACTCCTCCCGGTCGGGTGTCGACCCGTGGCGTCCGGTCCCGGCCAGTGCGAAGGACCCGCGGCTCGCGGCCGACGGCAAGGACGACACCGCCGTCCCGTTCGCCGTGGTGGACCTGGCGGACGGCGCCCTGCTCGGCACCGCCACCCTGTGGGGCATCGACAGCCACAACCGCCTCGCGCACGTCGGGGTCGGGCTGCGCCCCCGCGCCCGCGGCCAGGGCTACGGCACCGACGCCCTCGCGGTGCTGTGCCACTACGCGTTCGTCGTCCGCGGTCTGCGCCGCCTCCAGGCCGAGACCCTCGCCGACAACACCGCGATGCTGCGCGCCGCCGCGACCAACGGCTTCGTCCGCGAAGGCGTGCTGCGGGCCAACGCCTACGTCCTGGGCGAGATCCTCGACGAGGTCGTCCTCGGCCTGCTCGCCGAGGAGTGGCCCCCGGCCTCCTGACCCCCGGCCCCTGACTCCTGACGGCGCGGCGGGCGGCCGGTCAGGCCGCGCTCCACCCGCCGTCGAGGACCAGCTCGGTGCCCGTGACGGACGCCGCCTCGGGCCCGCACAGGAAGCTCACCGCCCCCGCGACCTCCTCGGGCTCGACCAGCCGCTTGACCGCCGAGCGCGCCAGCAGGACGTCGGACACCACCTGGTCGGCCGCCAGCCCGTGCAGCGCGGCCTGGTCGGCCAGCTGCTTCTCCACCAGGGGCGTGCGCACGTAGCCCGGGCACACGCAGTTGCTGGTCACGCCCTTGTCGGCGCCCTCCAGCGCGATCACCTTCGACAGCCCCAGCAGGCCGTGCTTGGCGCTGACGTACGCGGACTTGTACGCGCTGGCCCGCAGGCCGTGGATGCTGGACATGTGGATGATCCGCCCCCAGCCGCGCTCGTACATGCCCGGCAGCACCGCCCGGCTGAGCAGGAAGGGCGCCTCCAGCATCAGCCGCAGCATGAAGGCGAACCGCTCGGGGGCGAACTCCTCGACGGGCGCGACGTGCTGGACGCCGGCGTTGTTCACCAGGATGTCCGCGTCCAGCGTCAGCCCGGCCAGCTCGGCGGTCCGGCTCAGGTCGAGCACCAGCGCCTCGCCGCCGATCCGCCCGGCTGTCTGCGCCGCGCCCTCGGCGTCGACGTCGCACACCACGACGTGCGCGCCGAGCCCTGCCAGCCGGGTCGCCACGGCCGCCCCGATGCCGCTCGCCGCGCCGGTGACGACGGCCCGGCGGCCGGACAGGTCCGGACCTGCGGACGCGCCGGTCACGACGCCTGCTCCGGTGCGGCGAACGGGTTGGCCTCGGCGTGCCGGTGCCCCCAGACGTCCGGGACCCCGAAGTCGTGCGGCAGCCAGTCGTCGCCGACCTCGATGCCGCCGCAGCCGATCTCCAGGTGGAACCCGCTGGGGTTGCGCAGGTAGAAGGAGATCGCCTTGTCGTTCATGTGCCGGCCGAGGCCGATGGAGATCGGTGCGTCGTTGGCCACCGCCCGATCGTACGCCCGCCCGACGTCGTCGATCGAGCCGTGCTCGAACTCCAGGTGGTGGATCGACGCGGTGTCCGCGTGGGCGAGCGCGATGCTGTGGTGGGCGGAGTTGCAGCGGAAGAAGAACAGACCGGGGGCGCGGTAGTCGGTCAGCCTGAACTCGAGCACGGACTCGTACAGCTCCCGCAGTTCGACGAGTCGGGGGCCGGCCAGCACGAAGTGGCCGAGGCCGGTGACGCCGGGGTGCGCGCCCGGCCGGGCGACGCTGGTGCGGGCCTTGGCCTCGCCGACCGCCAGCTCCACCCGGTAGCCGACCGGGTCGGTGAACCAGCGCATGGCGGTGGCGCCGCGCAGCCCCGTCTCCTGCGGCGAGCCGTCCTCGACCGTGTACCCGGCGTCGGTGAGCCGCCGGGTGAGCCGGTCCAGTTCGTCCGCGGTGTCGACGATCCAGCCCAGCTCGCGGGGGGAGTCCTCGGTCGACGGGTGGAGGGCCACGCGGTACTTGAACAGGTCGAGTTCGGCGAGCGCGACCTCGGTCGTCCCGAACGCCACCGTGGTGACGCCGACGCCCAGCGTGCGGCTGAGCAGGTCGGTCCACGCGTCGACGTCGGTGACGTTGAGCCCGACGTATCCCAGTCTGCGGATTCCCACGGCCTCAGCCCTCCACTGCGGCGGCCGCGCCCCGCAGGAACGTACCGACGATGTGGTTGAACTCCGGCGCGCGCTCGTACTGCACCCAGTGCCGGCAGTGGGGCAGCACCCGCAGTTCGGCGTCGGGTATGCCGTCGAGGATCGTGGCCGCCCAGGCCAGCGGGACGGTCTGGTCCTCCCGGCCCCAGATGAGCAGCGTGGGGGCCAGGACGAGCCCCAGGTCGGGGGTGAGGTCGCCGAAGTCCGGGGGGATCGGCAGTTCCGGGTGGGCCTTGCGGCTCGCCGCGTACCGCTCGTCGATCAGGGACGCGGTCGCCAGCTTCTCGTCGAAGACCATCATGCGGACGAACTCGGCCATCGCCTCGCGTGACGGCCGCGGGTCGGCCATGTAGGCGAAGAGGCGCTCCAGCCCGGCGGGCCACGGCGGCGCGTCCTTCGGGAGGACTCCGCCGGGGGCCATGAGGACGACCCGGTCCACGCGTTCGGGGTGGCGCATCGCCATCCGCATCGCGACGGCGCCGCCGTAGGAGTTGCCGACCAGGTGGGCGCGCTCGATCCCGAGGGCCGTCAGCGCGCGGCTCACGCGGTCCGCCGCGTGGAAGATCAGCGGCTCGTCGGTCCGCGGCCGCGTGGAGTCGCCCCATCCGGGCAGGTCCACCACGATGTTCCGGTGGTCGGCGAAGGCCGGCAGGTTGCCGCCGAAGTTGCTCATGCCCGTGGCGCCGGGGCCCGAGCCGTGCAGCCACACGATCGCGGGGCCGGAACCGACGTCGGTGTAGGCCAGTCGGACGTCCCCGAGATCCACTGTGCTCGTCACTCCGAGCCCCTTTCTCCAGTGTATGTAATGCTCGCTACAGACTTTACACGCGCCGTGGTCCCCGCCCCCGGTCGCCGTCCGACGGGACGGGGGCGGGATACCGGCCGGCGCGCTCAGCGGCCGTACGCCTCCAGCAGCCGCAGCCACACCTCGCTGACGGTCGGAAAGGCCGGAACCGCGTGCCACAGCCGGTCCAGCGGCACTTCCCCGGCCACCGCGACCGTCGCGGCGTGCAGCAGTTCCGCGACGTCGGGCCCCACGAGGGTGAAGCCGACGATCACCTTCCGGTCCTCGTCGACCACCATCCGGGCGCGGCCCCGGTAGCCGTCGGCCTGCAAGGCGGCGCCCGCGACGGCGGCCAGGTCGTGGTCGACCACGCGGGTACGCAGCCCGGCGGCCTCGGCGGCGGCCGCGGTCAGGCCCACGGACGCGATCTCCGGCTCGGTGAAGACCACCTGCGGCACCGCGCGCGCGTCGGCGGTCGCCGCGTGGCGGCCCCAGGGGCCGTCATGGACCGCCTCGCCCTTGGCGCGCGCCACGATCACGTCGCCCACGGCGCGGGCCTGGTACTTGCCCTGGTGGGTGAGGAGCACGCGGTGGTTGACGTCCCCGGCGGCGTACAGCCACCCGCCGCCGACCGGCGCGCCGCCCTCCCCCACGACCCGCATCGTCTCGTCGACGGCGAGCCAGGCCCCCGGGGTGAGGCCGACCGCCTCCAGCCCGATGTCCTCGGTGTTCGGGGTGCGGCCGACCGCGACGAGGAGTTCGTCGGCCTCGATCTGCTCGCCGGTGGCGAGGGTGATCGACACGGTGCCGTCCGCGGCGCGCTTCACGGCCGCGGCCTCGTCCCCCACCCGCACCTCCGCACCGGCCTCGCGCAGCGCCTCGGCGACGTACTCGCCGGCGAACGGCTCCGCCGCCGGCAGCACCCCGTCCCGCGCCAGCACCGTCACCGACGCGCCCAGGCCGGCGTACGCGGTGGCCATCTCCGAGGCGACCACTCCCCCGCCGATGACGGCGAGCCGGCCGGGGACCGCGGTGGCCGCGACCGCCTCCCGGCTGGTCCACGGCGCCGCCTCGCGCAGGCCGGCCACGTCCGGGACCAGCGCGCCGCTGCCGGTGGCGACGACGACCGCGTGGCGCGCGGTGAGCGAGACCGCCGAGTCGTCCTCGCCGGTCGTCACCTCGACGACGCGGTCGGCGGCGATCCGGCCGTGCCCGCGGTAGAGCGGTACGCCCACCTGTTCCAGCCAGGCGGCCTGGCCGTCGTCCTGCCAGCCGGAGGCGAAGGAGTCGCGGCGCCGCAGCACGGCGGCCGCGTCCAGCGAGCCGGTCACCGCCTCCCGCGCGCCGGGAAGGCGGCGGGCCGCCCGCAGCGCCGCCGCGCTGCGCAGCAGCGCCTTGGTCGGCATGCACGCCCAGTACGAGCACTCGCCTCCGACCAGTTCCCGTTCGACGATCGCGGCGGTCAGACCGCCCCGCACCACCCGGTCGGCGATGTTCTCGCCGACCGGACCGGCGCCGATGATGACGACGTCGTATGCGGCAGTCGTGGTGGTCACGTCAGTTCTCCTTGTGCGCGGAGCCGAGGCGCAGGGCCGAGACGAGGAAGAAGACGCCGCCGAGCACCGCGTAGCCGGCAATGTTGCTCAGCTTCGGGTCCGAGGCGGAGGCGCCCATGACGAAGGAGGCGCCGGCCAGCACCGAGATGCCGCCGCTGAGGATCATCGGCCACTGGCCGCCCATGGCGCGGCGGCCGATCCCGACGATCAGCTGGACGGCGCCGGAGACGATCGCCCAGGCGCCCCACACGCGCAGCACCGCCGGCACCCCGGAGGCGCAGGCGGCGGCGAGGCCCGCGGTGGCGAGCAGGCTGATCGCCATGTTCGCCTGGAGGCCGCGCACCTGCTTCGACCCGCCGGAGGAGCGGAAGTCGACGACCGCCGCGGCGACGTCGAACAGGGGGTACACGATCAGCAGGACGACGCCGAGCGGCCCGATGTGGGACTTGTCCACGAACATCAGGGCCGCCCAGACGAGGGCGAACGCGAAGCGCGTGAAGTACAGCCGGCGCAGCGCCGGCGCGAAGCTGACGGCGGCGGGTGAGTCGTCGACGACGGTGGTCACGATGGTCCTCTCGGGACGGTGCGGTGCGAGTCGTCGGCCTCTCTGTGGAGACCGAACGTTCTCTCTCTTTCTAGAGGATGACAACAGCGCCGCCCCGTTGTCAAGACAGAACGTTCTCTCTCGACAGGGGCGGCCCCGTCACGGGGTCACCGGTAGATCGACTTCACCTGCTGGTAGCTGTGCAGGGCCTCCGGCCCGAACTCCCGGCCCAGCCCGCTGGCCTTGATGCCGCCGAACGGCGCCGCGGGGTCGACCGTGTAGTGGTTCAGGCCGATCGTCCCGGTGCGGATGCTGCGGACCACCCGCATGCCGCGCTCCTCGTCGGTGGTCCACACCGCCCCGCCGAGGCCGTACTCCGAGTCGTTGGCGATGCGGACGGCGTCGTCCTCGTCGGTGTAGGCGATGACGGACAGGACCGGGCCGAAGATCTCCTCGCGGGCGATGGTGCAGGCGTTGTCGACGTCGGCGAAGACGGTCGGGGCGACATAGAAGCCCTTGTCCAGGCCCGCGGGCCTGGCGCCGCCCGCGACCAGCCGGGCGCCGTCGGCCAGGCCCTTGGCGATGTAGCCTTCGACGCGGTCGCGCTGGCGCGCGGACGCCAGCGGGCCGACCTGCGTGCCGCGGTCCATCGGGTCCCCGACAATCAGGCCGCGGGCCAGGGACGCCACCGCGTCGACCACCTCGCCGTAGCGGCTGCGCGGGGCCAGGATGCGGGTGCAGGCGAAGCACGCCTGGCCGTTCGCCAGCATCGTCGCCTGGAAGAAGGGTTCGCCGATCGCGGTGTCGAGGTCGGCGTCGTCCAGGATGACGGCCGCCGACTTGCCGCCCAGTTCCAGCGTCACCGGACGCAGCAGGCTGCCGCAGGCCACGGCGATCCGCCGCCCCGCCTCGGTGGAGCCGGTGAAGGCGACCTTGTCGACGCCGGGGTGGGCGACGAGGTAGGCGCCGACCTCGCGGCCGGCCGGGACGACGTTGACCACGCCGGGCGGCAGGCCCGCCTCCTCCACGGCCTCGGCGAAGAGCACCGCGTCGAGCACGGTCTCCGGGGACGGTTTCAGCACGAAGGTGCATCCCGCGGCCAGGCCGGGCGCGTACTTGGTCGACGACAGCAACTGGGGCGAGTTCCAGGGCACGATCGCGGCCACCACGCCGAGCGGCTCCCGGCGGACATGGACGGGCGCGCCGAGCATGCCGTCGCGCACGTCCTCTCCCGGGTCGTCGCGGACCAGGTCGGCGTAGTAGCGCAGCAGGGTGGCCGGCAGGCCGCTCTCGATCTGCTCGGCCAGTGCGATCGTCATGCCGTTCTGGGCGCTGACGGTGCGGGGGATCTCGTCCGCCCGGCGCTGAAGCGCCGCGGCGAGGCGGTGCAGTGCGTCCGCCCGCCGGGCCGGTTCCCAGGCCGACCAGCCTTCGGGGTCGTCGAAGGCGGCGCGGGCGGCGGCCACGGCAGCGTCGATGTCCTGCGGGGTGCCGTCCGGGACGCTGCCGAGGACTTCCTCGGTGCTCGCGCCGAGGACGGTGATCCGCTCCCCGGACGCCGGTGCCACCCACCGGCCGCCGATGAAGAGTGCCTCGTGGTGCGGGTTCACACGGTCTCCTTCGGGCGGGCGTCCGACGCCCAGCCCCGGTAGTGGTCGGTCGGGAGGGGGTGGGCGACGGGCACGACGCGGGAGTTGACCGCGGTCAGGCAGCCCGGGCAGAACAGCTGCCGGAAGACGACCTGCTCGTCCACGTACACCGACGGGTCGGGCCAGATGTGGGGGCCGGCCTCGGCCGGTGCCGCGTCGCGGGCGGCCAGTGCCGAGACGTACGCGCCGCCGGCCAGCGGGCCGATCTCGGTGGCGCAGTGGACGCACACCACGGTGTCGCCCTGCGGCGCCTGCCGGACCGCGAGGTTGTCGTCGAGCCGGCGCAGCCCGCGCAGGTCCGGCGTGCCCGTCGGCACGAGGACGCTGCCGGGCCGGCCGGCGTCCGCGGCGCGGCGCTGCCGCAGCCGCGCCCGGCGCTCGGCGGACTCGCCGGGGTCCACCTCGCCGTCCGCGCCGAGCACGACGCCGTAGACGTCCCGCGCGGCGGCGGGCGACACCCGCACCTGCCGCACGTCGTCGCGGACGTGCTCGGCCGGGCGCAGCAGCGGGTCGCCGTAGCCGCCGCCGGCCTGCCAGTGCAGGTAGAGCGCGTCGCCGGGGCCGAGGCCCGACTCCCCCTCGCAGGGCAGCACCTCGATCGTGCCGCCGAGTTCGTCCAGGTCGGCCGGGACGGTGCTCGCGCCGGCGAGCTGGGGGACGCCGATCCCGCGGACCACCAGGTCGAGTTGGGAGTTGCCGGGGTAGCCGCCGGCCAGGCCGACGTTCTGGTTGGCGGCCTTGCCGGTGCCCGAGACGACCAGGGACATCGTCGTGTCCTGGTCGGGGTGCTGCACGTAGCAGACCGAGCCGCTCATCCCGCCGCGCTGCCGGCCCGGGCCGCCGGAGTCGGTCTGCTCCCGGCGCCACAGGGCGACCAGCGGGTAGAGGTACTCGGTCATCTCCACGTCGGGGGCCCGGGCGGAGGGGATGATCAACCGGCCGCCGGTGTCGACGCCGTCGTACTCCACCTGGGCCCCGTAGCCGCCGGCCATGACGTCGAAGACCGGCGACACGAAGGGCTTGCTGCCGCCGCCGCGGACGTCGACGCCCGACACGACGCACAGGTCCGTGGTGCCGTTGCAGATCGACTGCACGTCCGCGCGGTGCGCCGGTTCCGCGTCGAGCATCTTGGCGAGCACCTCGGCGACCAGGTTGCCCGAGCCCCACGCCGGGCCGAAGGGGCCCTTGCCGACGGCGGCCGGGAACGAGGCGTTGGTGAGGGTGTCCTCGTCGGTGACGATCTCGAAGCAGCGCATCAGGCCGCCGGCGGCCCAGGGGATGTCGCCGGCCAGCAGCGGCAGCATCGTGAAGACGATGCCGGCCCGCAGGCCCGGGTAGGGGCAGTTGATGACGCCGGTCTGGCCGGCGGTGCCGCGGAAGTCGAAGACGAGCCGGTCGGCCTCCTTGGTCATCGCGACCTGGATGGCGTGCAGGCCGCGGTCGCCGGCCCGGGACTGCTCCTGGTAGCCCACCGCGGTCCAGGTGCCGTCGGGCAGGGCCGCGAGCTTCGCCCGCAGCCGGCGCTCGGCGTCGTCCGTCATCCGGCGCATGACGGCCTTGACGGTGTCGGCGCCGTACCTGGCGACGAGCCGGAGGATCTGCTCGCCGGCGTTCCGGTTCGCGGCGATCTTGGCCCGCAGGTCCAGGCCCACCAGGTGCGGCAGGCGGGAGCGGCGCACCCAGGCGTCGGCGACGTCGCGTTGCAGCACACCGTCGCGCACCACCTTCACCGGCGGGGTGGGGACCGCCTCGCCGAACACGTCCTGGGCGGACGGGCTGAAGGAGCCCGGCCGCGGGCCGCCCAGGTCGACCTGGTGGGCGATGGCCGTCGTCCAGCCGAACAGCCGGCCCTCGTGGAAGACCGGTGCCAGCACCGCGGCGTCGTTCTGGTGCAGCCCGCCGCCGATCCACGGGTCGTTGCACAGGAACATGTCGCCCTCGGCGATGCCCGGGTTGTCGCTGCGGTGGCGCAGCGTCCAGGTGATGGCCAGGTCCATCGAGCCGATCAGCCCGATGTTGTAGGCGCCGACCTGGACCTGCTCGCCGAGTTCGTCGCAGATGGAGAAGTTGAAGTCGTTCGACTCGGTGACGACGTGCGAGCCGGACATCCGCCGCAGCGTCTCGCCCATCTCCTGGGTGATCGCCCACAGCCGGTGCCGGACCACCTCGTAGGTCAGGGCGTCGACCCGGGCGGTCCGCTCGTCGTCGATCCGGTGCAGCGGCAGGGCGGGCGAGATCTGCCGCAGCAGTTCCTCGCGGGGCAGGGGCCGGCTGGTGAACTCGTCCGCCCCGGGGATCTGGGATGTCATGGATGCGTCCTCACTGGTAGCGCAGAACAAGGTTGCCGAGGCGGTCGACGCGGCCGGTGGCCCCGGCGGGGACCACGACCACGGTGGTCGGCACGTCGACGATGGCCGGCCCGACGAGTTCGTGGCCCGCGCGCAGCGACGCGTAGTCGTAGACGGGGGTGGGCACGTAGCCGGTCCGGGAGTCCAGGCAGACCTCGCGCGTGCCGAGCAGTGCCTCGGCCGGGTCGGGGCCCGCGGCCTCGGGGACGGCGGGGAGCTCGACGGGGAAGCCGAGTGCGGCCTTGGCCCGCACCCGGTAGGTGATCGCCTGCACACCCGCCTCGCGGTAGCCGGCGCCGCTGCCGTTGATCCGCTCGTAGTTCTCCTCGAAGCGCGCCAGGATCTCGCCGGCGGTGTGCTCGGTGAACTCCGTGTCCGGCACGGGCGTGGCGAGTTCGGTGACCTGCATCGAGTACCGCAGGTCGATCTCGCGCTGGAGCACCACGTCCTGGAACGCCACCTGCTGCCGGGCCAGGGCGTCGCGCAGGTCGGCTTCCAGGCGGGCGTAGTGCGCGGCGAGCACGCCGGGGTCGACCGGGAAGGCGGACGGGTCGGACAGTTCGGCGCTCATCGCGATGTCCGAGGCGGCGAGCCCGTACGCCGAGAAGGCGGAGGCGACCGGCCCGAGCGGGATGACGATCTCGCTGACGCCCAGGTCCTGGCAGTAGCCCGCGCAGTGGGCGGGTCCGGCGCCGCCGAAGGCGTAGACGACGAAGTCGCGGGGGTCGTGGCCGGCCTGCACCACGGCGCGCCGCAGCAGGTCGCCCGCCTGCGCGTTCTGCACTTCGTGGATGGCGATGGCGGCTTCCTCGACGGTCAGACCGAGCGGTTCGGCGACGTGTGCGCGGATCGCCTCGCGGGCCAGGTCCGTCCGCAGCGGCTTGCGGCCGCCCAGCAGCCCGCCCGGGCCGAGGATGCCCAGGACCAGGTTCGCGTCCGTGTTGGTCGGGCGGGTGCCGCCGTTGCCGTAGCACGCCGGGCCCGGGACGGCCTCGGCGCTCTGCGGTCCCAGCCGCAGGTTGCCGCCGCGGTCCACGCAGGCCAGGGCGCCGCCGCCGGAGCCGATGGTGTGCACGCGGATGGTCGCCGCGTTGATCGGGAACTGGTTGACGACGGACCCCGGCGCCATCACCGGCTCGCCGTCGACGATGAGGCCCGCGAGGAAGGTGGTGCCGCCGACGTCGGTGGTGATGACGTTGCGGTGCCCGAGCTGCTCGGCCAGCCGCATCCCGCCGATGACGCCGCCGGACAGCACCGACCCGACGGTGGTGATGGCGTGCTCGGGCGCCCGGTCGGCGGTGATGGTGCCGCCCTCGCTCTGCATGACCAGCAGCGGCCCTTTGAGCCCGCGCTCCTCCAACTGCCGCTGGAGCGGGAGGAGATAGGTGCGCAGCCGCGGTCCGATCTGGGCGTTCATGATCGTCGTGGAGGTGCGTGAGAACTCCCGGATGCGCGGGCTGACCTCCGAGGAGAGCGTGACGTACAGGTCCGGGGCGACCTCGTGGACCAGCTCGCGCACCCGCCGCTCGTGGACGTCGTTCTTGAACGACCACAGCAGGCAGACCGCGATCGCCTCGACGCCCTGGTCCACCAGGGTCCGGGCGACGCTGCGGACCTCGTCCTCGTCCAGCGGGACCAGGACGGTGCCGGCGTGGTCGATCCGCTCGGTGACCTCCAACGCCCGGTACTTCGGGATCAGCGGGGCGGGCTTGCGCTGCCGCAGGGTGTCCTGGACCTCGTGGGCCGAGCGGCCGAGGGTGCGGCCCTCGGCGTTCATGATGTAGATCGCGTCCCGGTGGCCCTTCGTGGCGATCAGGCCGACATCGGCGACCTGGCCCTGGACGAGGGCGTTGATCGACGCGGTCGTGCCGTGCGCGATGTAGTCGGTCTGCGTGAGCAGTTCGCGGACGTCGATGCCGAGCTCGCCCGCGATGTCCTCGATCGCGCGCATGACTCCGGTCTCGCGGTGCGGGGGTGTCGTCGGTGTCTTGGCCGACACGATCCGGCCGGCACCGTCCGAGGCGACCGCGTCGGTGAACGTGCCGCCGACGTCGATGCCCAGTGCGTATGACATGTGCCCTCTCCTGATGGTCTCTACGGCCGGCGGGCGGCGGCCCGCCCGGTGGCGGTGTGCAGCAGTGCGCCGGGGTCGGCGTCCGCCCCGCCCATCCAGGCCACGTGGCTGTCGGGTCGTACGAGCAGCAGCTCGGCCGGATAGCGGTCGGAGTGCTCCGCGGGCAGGTCGGCCACCGAAAGGGGCACCCCCAGCGCGTCGGCCGCCGCCTTCCAGGCCGCCGTGCTGACACCCGGGTCGGTGCGCAGCAGGGTGAAGCCGGGGCCGAGCACGTCGAGCACGGACCGGTCGTCGTCGAGCCAGGCGTGCGGCAGCCGGAAGCCGGGCTGTGCCCGCCGCAAGTACGTCCCCATGGCGATCTCCGGCTGCTGTCGGCCGCCGACCACCAGGGGCGAGCCCGCGTAGTGGTAGCCGAAGCTGAAGCCGTCGGGTGAGTACCGGGGCGGCTCGCTGACCGCGAGCCGGCGCGCGAACTCGGCCCTGGCCCGCGCGCCTTCGGCGCCGGGCCGGTGGATGCCGGGCGGGAAGCCCGCGAACGCCTGGTGCGCAGCGGCGCCCACCGCACGGGCGAACTGCTCGCCCACTGGCTTGCGTTCCAGCTCGTAGGCGTCCAGCAGCTCCGCCGGCGCCCACCCGTGGTGGACGGCGGCGAGCATCCAGCCCAGCGCCGCCGCGTCCTGGATGCCGGCGTTCATGCCGAAGCCGCCGACCGGAATCCACAGGTGCGCGGCGTCCCCGGCCAGGAACACCCGCCGCTCCCGGTAGCGCTGGGCGACCAGGCGGCGGCCGGTCCAGCGCACCACGCCCAGCACCTCGTGCGGGACGCTCTCCCCCACCGCGTCCCGCAGGAGCGCTTCGGGGTCCTCGGCCCCGGTGTCGTGCTCGGGGCCGAAGGCGACGTGGTGCAGCCACAGTTCGCCGCCGTCGATGGCGATCAGCGAGGAGATCCGGCGGCCGTACGTCCAGTACGTCCATGCCCGGTCCCGCGCGGCCAGCCGCCCGAGGGCGGGCGAGCGGTAGAGCGTCGAGACGAACTGCTGGATCGCGTCGACGCCCTCGTAGCGGATGCCCAGTTGGCGCCGGACGGTGCTGCGGGCGCCGTCGCAGCCGACCACGTAGGCGCAGTGCAGGGTGCGCAGCGCGCCGGCGCTCTCCACGACCGCTTCGACGTGGTCGTCGTACGGACGCAGCCCGACCAGCCGGGTGCCGCGCTCGAGGGTGACGCCCGGCAGCGCGGTCGCGCGCCGCTCCAGGATCGGTTCGAGGAAGAGCTGGGAGATGCGGTGCTGGGGCTCCGGGGTGGGCCAGTCCTGCTTGCCCGCCCCGTCCAGGACGTCGCGGGATGCGGGCAGGTCGAGCCGGTAGATCTCCTCGCCGTTCAGGGTGGTCCGGTAGTGGATCGACGTGGGGTGGTCCTGGGGCAGGCCGGCCCGCCGGATGTCGTCCGCGAGGCCGAGCCGCCGGAAGATCTCCATCGACCGGGCCGAGGTGGTGTTGCAGCGGGGGTTGGCGCCGCGTTCCTCGGTGGCTTCCACGACGTGGCAGGGCACGCCGCGCCCGGCCAGGTCGAGGGCGAGGGTCAGACCGGCCGGCCCGGCGCCGACGATCAGCACCCCGACCTGCTCCGGTGTATTGCTGCTGATGGGCTCTGTCATGCGCTCAGGAACTCTCCTACCAGGCGGTGGAACGTGTCCGGCCGGTCGACGTGTATCCAGTGCCCCGCGCCGGCCACGACCTCCAGCCGGGCGTCGGGCAGGGCGTCGGCCAGGCGCCGGGAGACCTCGACCGGCGAGACGCGGTCGCGCTCCCCGTGCAGCGCGAGGACCGGGTGGACGATCGTGGCGGGGTCGGGGGGCGGCGGGCCACCCACGACCTCGGTGAACATCGACCGGAACGCCTGCTCGGCGCCCGGGCGCAGTGCCTGCCGCAGCCGGATGACGGCGAGTTCACCGAGCAGCGCCTCGTGGCCGGCCTCGTCGGCGACCAGCCGGCCGAGGGTGGCGCGCATGGACGCCAGGGTCGGATCGTCGTAGAAGGGCACCTTCGCCGGCAGCGGCCCGGTGCCCGCGCCGCCCATCAGCACCGCGCGCCCGATCCGGTCGGGTGCCCGGGCCAGCAGGGCCAGCGCGGCGGCGCCGCCCGCGGCCGAGTTGCCGACCAGGTGCGCGCGTTCGATGCCGTGGCGGTCGAGGAGGTCCACGATCTGCCGGGCTCTGGCCGCCGCCCAGGCGCGCGGGCCCGCCAGCCCGCCGGTGCCGGCGATCCGCGTGCCGAAGCCGAGGAGGTCGGGGGCCAGGCAGCGGAAGTCCGCCGCGAGCCGGGTGCGCACGGCCGCCCAGTTGCTGTCGGCGTCGACGCCCGGTCCGCCGCCGTGCAGCAGGACGAGCGGGGGCCCGGTCGAGGCAGTGGCGTGGGCCCGCCTGCCGGGCTCGGGAACGTTCAAGGCAAACCTCGCTTCGTTGCGACGGTCGTGTGCGCCTGCGGGCGGACGGGGCGGCGCCGGGAGCTGCGCCGGGCGCGGACCACCCGTCTGTATGTAGCGTTCACTCTACGATGTGGCCGAGGCGTTGACCAGCAGGAGCGGCCCCGCCCGACGCGCCTCAGGATGGCAACGGTCCGGCCGCGCTGTCAAGACAGAACGTTCTCTCTAGCTAGCCGACCTGGCCGAGACCGAACGTTCTGCCATTTGTTAGTCTGGGCACCATGAGTCGGAGTACAGAGGGTGGCAGCACCTCGGAGGCGAGAGCCCGGCTGCTGAACACGGCCACGCGGATCTTCTACACCGAGGGAATCCACTCCGTCGGCGTCGACCGGATCGTCGCGGAGGCCAAGGTCACCCGGGCCACCTTGTACCGGCACTTCCCGGGCAAGGAGGAACTCGTCCTGGCCTACCTCGCCCAGGCCGACCAGGGCATCCGGGCGCAGGTCGCCGAGGCCGTCGGGAGCAGCCCGTCGCCGCGCGAGCAGATCCGGGCCGTCGCCCGGTCCATCACCGACGGCATCCGCTCCCCCGGGTTCCGCGGCTGCGCCTTCCTCAACGCCGTCGCCGAGTACCCCGACCCGTCCCACCCGATCCACCAGGCCGTCATGGCCCACCGGGACTGGTTCCTCCAGACCCTCACCGACCTGATCGCGCAGGCGGGCGAGGGCCCCGCCGACGCCGCCGGGCGGCACCTGGTGATGCTCCGCGACGGGGCGATGGCCGCCGGCTGCCTCTTCGACCCCCAGCTGATCTCCGAGACCTTCCTCGACGGCGTCGACGGCCTGCTGCGGGTCCGCGGCGCCTGAACCCCTGGGCCGCGGGCGGCCGTCACCTCGTCACCCCCTCCTCACCTGCCTGAACGCAGCGCGCGGGACAGCCCGAGGGCCGCGGTCCGAACCGCCGGTGCCAGTCGGGCCGAGCGGAAGCGGGCGCGGGGCACGGCCACCGACAGCGCGGCGACGGCGGTCGCCCCGTCGAAGACGGGCGAGGCGATGCAGCACACGCCGACAGCGGCCTCCTGCTCCTCGTGGGCGAGGCCGGCCGCCTGGATCTGGCCGACGAGGGTGCGCAGCCGCGCCGGGTCGGTGACCGAGTGCGGGGTCAGCCGGGGCAGGGGCGCCGCCAGCACCTCCTCGATCAGCTCCTCGCCGGCGAACGCCAGCAGCGCCTTGCCGACCCCGGTGCACGTCAGCGGCAGCCGGCCGCCGATCCGGGAGGGCAGCACCGGCGCCCGGTGGCCGTGGATGCGCTCCACATAGACCACCTCCCGCCCCTCCCGGATGCCGAGGTGCACGGTCTCGTGCGTGGCCTCGAACAGATCCTGGAGGAAGGGCAGCGCCACCTCGCGCAGGTGGAAGCGGCGCGGCACCAGTGAGCCCAGCTCGAACAGCTTGCCGCCGAGCCGGTAGCCGTCGCCGTCCCGGTCGAGCAGGCCAAGGCGCACCAGGTCCGCGCAGAGCCGGAACGCGGTCGTCTTGGCCAGCCCGGTGCGGGCGGCGATGTCCGTGAGACGGAACGCGCCGCCGTCCGGCTGGAAGCACTCCAGGACGGCTGCCGCCTTGTCGAGCATGTTCCCCTGGCTGCTGTTCCGTGTCATGGAACGTATTTTGCCGGTCCCGAAAGCCTCCTCCTATACCTGGGAAACGCCCCGGCGGTCGGCCACCCCAGCGCCGGTCCCGCGACTCCCCTTCCCGGAGGAACCCTTGATGCCTGCCCCGCACCGCCGCCCCGCCGTCAACGGCGGACGGCCATGACCGCCCCCGGCCCCGACGGCGTGGCCGAGGCGGCCGCCGTGCTGGCGGAAGCCGCCCGTACCGGAACGCCCTGCCCCCCGGTGCGCTCGCTCCTGCCGCCCGCGGACCTCGAGGCCGCCTACGCCGTACAGCGCCGGCACGTCGCCCGCGCCGTGGCCGAGGGGCGGCGGCCGGTGGGCCGCAAGATCGGTCTGACCTCGCCCGCCGTACAGCGCCAACTCGGCGTCGACCAGCCCGACTTCGGCGTGCTCTTCGCCGACATGGCGGTGCCCGAGGGACAGCCGGTCGCCGCCGGGCGGCTGCTCCAGCCCAAGGTGGAGGCGGAAGTCGCGCTGGTGCTGGGCGCCGACCTGCCGCACCGGGAGCCGACCGCGGCCGACCTGCTGCGGGCCACCGCGTTCGCGCTGCCCGCGCTGGAGATCGTCGACAGCCGTATCGCCGGCTGGGACATCACCCTCGTGGACACCGTGGCCGACAACGCCTCCTGCGGCCTGTTCGTCCTGGGCGGCACACCGGTGCCGCTCGACCGGGTCGACCTGCGCGCCGCGCGGATGACCCTGGTGAAGAACGGCGAGACGGCCTCCCAGGGCACCGGCGCCGACTGCCTGGGCAGCCCGCTGACCGCCGCCCTCTGGCTCGCCGCCACCCTCAGCCGGCTCGGCGACCCGCTGCGGGCCGGCGAGATCGTCCTGACCGGCGCGCTGGGCCCGATGGTGGCCGCCGCCGAGGGCGACACGTTCAACGCCAGCATCGACGGCCTCGGCACGGTAGGCGCCGAGTTCGCGACCGCCGCCCCGCAAGGAGCCGGCGCATGACGGCGAAGGTCGCCGTCATCGGGTCCGGCAACATCGGCACCGACCTGATGATCAAGATCCTGCGGCTGTCAAAGACCCTGGAGATCGCCGCCATGGCCGGCATCGACCCCGCGTCCGACGGCCTGGCCCGCGCCCGCCGGCTGAAGGTCGCCACCACCCACGAGGGCGTCGACGGGCTGGTGGCCATGGACGAGTTCGCGGACGTGTCCCTCGTCTTCGACGGCACCTCCGCCGGCGCCCACCGGCGCCACGACCGGGTGCTGCGCGCGCTGGGGCGTACGGTCGTCGACCTCACCCCCGCCGCGCTCGGCCCGTACGTGGTGCCGCCGGTCAACGGCGAGGCGCACCTGGACGCCGGCAACGTCAACATGGTCACCTGCGGCGGCCAGGCCACCATCCCCGTCGTCGCCGCGGTCGCCGCCGTCACGCCGGTGCACTACGGCGAGATCGTCGCCTCGATCGCCTCCCGCTCGGCCGGCCCCGGCACCCGGGCCAACATCGACGAGTTCACCGAGACCACCGCCTCGGCCGTGGAGAAGGTCGGCGGCGCCGCGCGCGGCAAGGCGGTCATCGTGCTCAATCCGGCCGCCCCCCCGCTGATCATGCGCGACACCGTGCACTGCCTGGTCGGCGACTGCGACGACGCCGCGGTCACCGCGTCGGTGCAGGAGATGGCCGAGCGCGTCCGGACCTACGTACCGGGCTACCGGCTGAAGCAGAAGGTGCAGTTCGACCGGGTGCCCGGCGACGACCCGCTGCGCTCGCTGCTGCCGGCCGCCATGCGCTCGGGGCAGGCCGCGAAGGTGTCGGTGTTCCTCGAAGTGGAGGGCGCCGCCCACTACCTGCCCGCCTACGCCGGCAACCTCGACATCATGACCTCGGCCGCGCTGCGCACCGCCGAGCGCCTGGCCGCGCACCGCTCCGGAAAGGCGGCGACCCGATGACGTCGCTGTACGTGCAGGACGTGACCCTCAGGGACGGCATGCACGCCGTCCGGCACCGCTACACCGTCGACCAGGCCCGTACCATCGCCACCGCCCTGGACGCCGCCGGGGTCGCCGCGATCGAGATCGCCCACGGCGACGGCCTGTCCGGCTCCAGCATCACCTACGGCATCGGTGCCCACACCGACTGGGAGTGGATCGAGGCCGTCTGCGGCGCCGTGACCCGCGCGGTGCCCACCACGCTGCTCCTGCCCGGCATCGGCACCCTGCGCGACCTGAAGCAGGCCCACGCGCTGGGCATCCGGTCGGTGCGGGTGGCCACCCACTGCACCGAGGCCGACATCTCCGCCCAGCACATCGCCGCCGCCCGCGAGTCGGGCATGGACGTGGCCGGCTTCCTGATGATGTCCCACATGGCCGAACCGGCCGAACTCGCCCGCCAGGCGAAGCTGATGGAGTCCTACGGCGCCGGATGCGTCTACGTCACCGACTCCGGCGGGCGCCTGACCATGGACGGGGTGCGCGACCGCTTCCGCGCCTACCGCGACGTCCTCGACCCGGCCACCGAGTTGGGCATCCACGCCCACCACAACCTCGGTCTCGGCGTGGCCAATTCCGTCGTCGCCGTCGAGAACGGCGCGGCGCGGATCGACGCGTCGCTGGCGGGGCAGGGCGCGGGGGCCGGCAACTGCCCGCTGGAGGCGTTCGTGGCCGTCGCCGACCTGATGGGCCTGGACCACGGCTGTGACCTGTTCCCGCTGATGGACGCCGCCGACGACCTGGTGCGCCCGCTCCAGGACCGGGAGGTGCGGGTGGACCGCGAAACGCTGACCCTCGGCTACGCCGGGGTGTACTCCAGCTTCCTGCGGCACGCCGAGGCAGCGTCCCACCGGTACGGCGTCGACACCCGGGCCATCCTCGTCGAGGTCGGGCGGCGCCAACTGGTGGGCGGGCAGGAGGACATGATCACCGACATCGCCCTCGACCTCGCCGCTGCCGCCGCGCCTGCCTCGTCGCCTTCGCCTTCGACGTCGACCGGTTTCTGACCCCCCGGTCCGACCCGCGCCATCAGGAGGCGTGCGCCGTCAGGAGACGTGCGCCGGTCCGCGGCCCCGCTGCTCCGCGAGGCCGCGGACCAGGGCGACGATGCCGCCGACCTGCGCGCTGTAGGCGGCGCCGTCGAAGCTGTTGGTCACCGCGAGCCCGTCGATCATGGCCTGGCCGAGCACGGCGATCCGGTCCACGAGCGCCGCGTCGGCCTCCTTGCCGTCCGGCGCGAGCACGGGCGTGAGGGCTTCCACCCACGAGGCGCGGGCGTAGGCGCGGATGCGCCGCACCGTGGTCAGCACCGACTCCGCGTCCTTGTGCGGGCCGACGCTGATGGCCAGCAGGATGCGCAGGTACTCCGGCCGCTCGTCGAGGGAGGCGCAGGCCGCGGTGACCCACTTCTCGAAGCGTTCGAGCGGTTCGTGGCCGTCGTAGGACGAGGGGTTCGGGAATGCGGCGTGCAGTTCGTCGAAGGTGCGTTCCAGCAGGGCCGCGAGGACGCCGAGCTTGTTCCCGAAGTGGTAGTAGATCGAACTGGCCGGCAGCCCGGACCGGGCGGTCAGGTCCGAGATCGACATGCCGTCGTACCCGCGGCTGGTGACGAGGACCCGTGCGGCGTCCAGGATGGCGCCGCGGCTGCTCACGGGGGCGCCGGTCGTCGCGGGGTCGGTTTCCTTCACCACCCGTCAATGATAGGGGCAGGCAGGGGCCGCTCCCCCGGGCACGGTCCCTGCCTGTCGCCCCGCCGGCCGGTCGGCCGTCAGACGAGGCTCAGCGCCACGTCGATGTTGCCGCGCGTGGCGTTGGAGTACGGGCACACCTGGTGTGCCTTCTCCACCAGTCCGCCCGCGACGGCCGGGTCCACGCCCGGCAGCGACACCTGCATCTCGACGGCCAGGCCGAGGCCGCCGTCGTGGGTCTTGCCGATGCTGACGCGCGCGGTCACCAGCGAGCCGGTGATGCTGACGCCGGCCTGCCGGGCGACGAGGCCGAGCGCGCCCTGGAAGCAGGCGCTGTAGCCGGCCGCGAAGAGCTGCTCGGGGTTGGTGCCGACGCCGCTGCCGCCCATCGCCTGGGGCATGTTGACGACGACGTCCAGCTTGCCGTCGTCGGTGGCGACGCGGCCGTCCCGGCCGTTCTCCGCGGTGGCGACGGCGACGTACAGGACGTCCAGTGACTGACTCATGATCAGGTTCTCCTCGATGGTGTCTCGGTGGGGTGCGGTGGGGTGGTGCGGGAAGGCGGGCGACGGTCCGGTCGGGACCGCGCCGGGATCGAGCGGGCTCAGCGCGCGGCCTGCTCGATGATCTTGGTGACGGCTGCGGGCCGGCTGACCATGACCGCGTGGGAGGCCTTCACCTCGCTGACGTGCGCGTGCGCGCGTGCGGCCATGAAGCGCTGGACGTCCGGGGCGATCGCGTGGTCCTCGAGGGTGACCAGGTCCCAGGAGGGGATGGTGCGGAAGGCCTCTTCGGCGCTGGGGTCGGTGACCGCCTTCGTGTTGGCCGGGCGCTGGGCCGCGGCCAGGTCGGCGGCGGTGTCCGGGTCCACGTCGCCCGCGAAGAACTGCCGGAAGTGCGCCGGGTCGATGGACACCTCGGTGCCGCCCGGGACCTGGGTCGAGATCAGCGGCAGTGACGGCGTGGTCCTGGCGGCGAGGTCGCCGACCGTCTCGCCCTTCTCGGGGATGAAGCCCGCGATGTAGACGAGGGACTTGACCTCGGGGTCCGAGGCGGCGGCGTTGGTGATCACCGCGCCCCCGTAGGAGTGGCCGACCAGGACGACCGGGCCCTTGATGGTGGACAGGTAGCTGGAGACGTACGCCGAGTCGCCGGTCAGCCCCTGGAGGGGGTTGGCGATGGCGCGCACCGGATAGCCGTCGTGGCGCAGTTCGGTCATGACCGACGACCAGCTGGACGAGTCGGCCCACGCCCCGTGCACCAGGACGACGGTCGGCTTGGGCTGCTGGGCGCGCGGGCCGGCGCCGTGGTCGGCGGCGTCGGCGACGCCGGGCAGCAGGGTCGCGCCGATCAGCGCGGCAGCGGCGGCGGCACCGGCGCCGGCGAGTGCGGTACGGCGGGAGAGACGGATACGCATGGTGGAGCCCTTCTTGAGCGAGGCGTGGCTGGAGGGGGTGATCCCTCGGCGCGGGAGAGTCGTCCGCTGCGACCGCGCCGATGCCATGGGCTTCCGCCCCTCCGCCAGGTAGACTAACTAGTAACTCTACCGACGAGGGACACAGTGCCACACGGAACCGCCCGGGGCAAGGCGAGAGGAGCCCGTACCATGAGCGATGTGAACGTGCCGGTACGAGAACGCCTGATCAACGCGGCCACCGAACTCTTCTACGCACACGGCCTGCGGGCGGTGAGCGCGGACCGGATCATCGAGCGGGTCGGCACCACGAAGGTGACCTTCTACCGGCACTTCAGGACGAAGGACGACCTGGTGGTGGCCTACCTGGAGGGGCGCGCCGCACTGGAGCGCGAGGCCATCGACGCGGTGATCGCCCGGGCCGGCGGCGACATCGACACGGCGCTGCGGCTGATCGCGGAGGCGATCGGCGCCATGGCGTGCAGCCCGGGCTTCCGCGGCTGCGCCTTCATCAACGCGGCCGCGGAGTACCCCGATCCGGCCGGCGCCGTACGCCAGGTCGTCCAGGCGCACCGGGCCTGGTACACGAAGACCTTCGAGCAGCTCATCGCGCCGCTCGGGCTGGCGGAGCAGGCCGCCGCCGCGGAGGACCTGATGGTGCTGCGCGACGGCGCCATGGTCTCCGGATACCTCGGCGACCCCGCGGGCGCGGCCGGCTCCTTCCTGCGCGGCTGCCAGGCGATCCTCCACCGCCCGGCCGGCTGACCGCCGCCGACACGGCCTCAGGCGAGCAGCAGCCGCAGTTCGTCGCGAACGGCGAGGAGGGCGTCCACGCTCTGCTCGGCGCGGCTGATGACGAGGGCCCCTTCGACCGCGCTGACGGCGAGCGTGGCCACGCGGTCGGCGCGTGAGGCGTCGATCCCGCGCGCGGCGAGGTGACGGGCCAGTGACCCTCGCCACGCCCGGAAGAAGTCGGCTCCCGCGTCCCGGAGTTCGGGCACCCGGGTGGAGCGCTCGATGCAGATGGGCACGACCGGGCACCCGGCGGTGAAGCCGGACCCGGCGAACTCCGCGGCGACCGCGTCGACGCACGCCGCCACGAAGTCCGCGGCCGAGCCGGCGCCGGCCGCGGTCGCCTCGATCCGCTCCAGCAGTTGAGCGGTCCGCAGGGCGACCACCTCGGCGGCGATCTCGTCCTTGCCGCCGCGGAAGTGGAAGGTCACGGACCCGCGCGGGGCACCCGACGCGTTCACGATGTCGCTGATGGCGGTCGCGCCGTACCCCTGTTCGCGCATGGCCCGCATCGACGCGCGGATGATGCGGTCCCGCGTGTCCGTCCGCCGCCCCATCACACCCTCCTCGCCTGTCTCCCCACGCTACCAGGACGTACGTACGAGCGAGCAGCGTTGCTAGTATGACCGTACGAGCTAATTCGCCGGGCCGCCGGCGCCCGGACCGACGCAAGCGGAAGGAAGACCATGTACACCCGCGCACGCACCGCCCTCGTCCTCGTCGACGCCACCAACGACTTCATCTCCGAGCACGGCAAGGCGTGGCCGGGGCTGCGCGAGGTCTGCGAGGAGGTCGGCACGGTGCCGAACATGAAGCGGACCCTGGAGGCGGCGCGCGCCGCCGGCGTCCAGGTGCTGCACGCGCCGATGGTGACCCAGCCGTGGGACTACGGCCCCTGGCACCACCGCACCCCCAGCCACGACGGCATGGCCCACGCCCAGCTCTTCCAGGCCGGGAGCTGGGGTGCCGAGTTCCACCCCGACTTCACACCCGCCGACGGCGAGGTCGTGGTCACCCCGCACAAGACCTTCGACGCGCTGCACGGCACGGACATGGACACGCAGCTCCGGCAGCGCGACATCGACCACCTGATCCTCTGCGGCCTGACCACCAACACCTGCGTGGACTCCACCGGCCGCGACGCCGTCGAGAAGGGCTACCACGTGACCTTCGTGTCCGACGCGGTGGCCACGTTCACGCGAGCGATGCAGCGCGCGACGATCGAGCTCAACTGGCCGCGCTACGCCCACCGGATCGCGACCGCCGACGAGGTCGCCGACTCCCTGGCGCACGCGCGCTGACGCGCCGCTCGCGGGCAGGGCTTCCTCGTACCGTTTTTAAGAGACAGAACGTTCTGCCTCATTTTCTTGGTAGGGTGACTGGGCGAGCCCCGGGCAAGGGCGTTCGGCGCGACCCGACGCGCCGCGCTCGACCCGGGCTGCCCACCACGTGAGGAAAACCCATGCCCACCCTGCCCGAAACAGGTGTGCCCTCGCGCACCCCTCGCAAGGACGGGGGCGCGCCTGAGCCGATGGCCCATCCGCAGATCATGCGCGCCCTGTCCGGACTGCTGCTCGGCCTGTTCTGCGCCATCCTGTCGGAGACCGTCGTCACCAACGCGCTGCCGCGGATCATCGGCGACATCGGCGGCGGCCAGAGCGCCTACACCTGGGTCGTCACGTCCTCGCTCCTCGCCGTGACCGCCTCCACGCCCCTGTGGGGCAAGCTCGCCGACCAGTTCAGCAAGAAGGTCCTGGTCCAGTCCTCGCTGGTCGTCTTCGTGGCCGGCTCCCTGATCGCCGGCTTCGCGCAGAACCCCACCACGCTGATCACCGCGCGGGTCGTCCAGGGCCTGGGGGTCGGCGGGCTGTCGGCCCTCGGGCAGATCGTGCTCGCCGCGATGATCTCCCCGCGCGAGCGCGGCCGTTACTCCGGCTACCTGGGCGCGACCTTCGCCGTCGCCACCGTGGGCGGCCCGCTGCTCGGCGGCGTCATCACCGACACCTCCTGGCTCGGCTGGCGCTGGTGCCTGTTCGTCGGCGTGCCCTTCGCCGTCATCGCGCTGGTCGTGCTCCAGCGCACGCTCAACCTGCCGGTGCCCCGGCGGAAGGCCACCGTCGACTGGGCCGGCGCCTTCTTCGTCACCGCCGCCGTGTGCGCGCTGCTCATCTGGGTCACCTTCGCCGGCGACAGGTACGCCTGGCTGTCCTGGCAGACCTGCGCGCTGGTGGGCGCGTCGGCCGTGCTGGCGCTCGTCTTCCTGTTCGTCGAGACGAAGGCCGCCGAACCGGTCGTCCCGCTGCGCCTGTTCCGCAACCGCACCGTCGCGCTGGCGTCCGGCGCCTCGCTCTTCGTCGGCGTCGCGCTGTTCGCGGGCACCGTGTTCTTCAGCCAGTACTTCCAGCTCGCCCGCGGCGCGACACCGACCATGTCGGGCCTGATGACGATCCCGTTCATCGCCGGCCTGTTCGTCTCCTCCACCGTCTCCGGACGGTTCATCAGCCGCACCGGCCGCTGGAAGGCCTGGCTGGTGACGGGTGGCGTCCTGCTGACGGCGGGCGTGTCCCTGCTGGGCGCGCTGCGGTACGACACCCCGTACGCGTACGTCGCCGGCGGCATGGCGCTGATGGGGCTCGGCGTCGGTACGACCCTCCAGAACCTGGTGCTGTGCACGCAGAACCAGGTGTCCTCCGACGACCTCGGCGCGGCGTCGTCCACCGTGACCTTCTTCCGCTCGCTCGGCGGCGCGGTGGGCGTCTCGGTGCTCGGCTCGGTGCTCACCACCAGGATCGGCGACCACGCCGCCGGCACCATCGGCCGGCTCGGCCCGCAGGACCGGGCCGCGGCCGCGAAGGCGTCCGGTGGCGGCGAACTGCCCGACCCCGCCGCGCTGCCGCACGCCGTCCGCGACTGGCTGGAGGGCGCCTACGGCCACGGCATCGGGGACGTCTTCCTGTACGTCGCCCCGATCGCGCTGCTCGCCCTCCTGGTGACCCTCTTCATCAAGGAGGTGCCGCTGCGCTCGTCCGGCGGCCCGGAGCGGCCCGCGGACGAACCGACCCCGTAACTCCCGCACTTCTTCACGCGCGACGGCTTCCCCCGCACAGGCGGCCGGCCGTCGTCGGTACCCGCGCGTCCACCACAGAAGGGATCGCGTTTCCATGATGAACAGTTCACCGCTCACCCCCTCCGGGCAGATCCTGCGGCTCAACGCCGAGGAGACCGAGCAGCGCGGCCGGCCGGCGGCGGCGAGCCTCGACGTCCTGCGGGACAGCGGGGCGCTGGCGCTGCGCACGCCCCTCGAGTACGGCGGGGAGTGGGCCGACGCGCCGGCGGCGGTGCGCCGTCTCGCCGAACTGGGGCGCGGCTGCCCGTCGGCCGCATGGGTCGCGGCCACGTCCGCCACGGCCAAGACGCTCCTCGCCCAGGGTCTGGGCGCCGACGCCCACAAGGAGGTCTTCGGCGACCCGGACTCCCTTGCCTGCGGCTCCGGCCACCCGTCCGGCCGCGGGGTGCGGGAGGCCGGCGGGGTACGGGTCAGCGGCCAGTGGGACAACGTCTCCGGGTGCGAGGCGGCCGCGTGGGCGAACCTCGCGGTGATGGTCGACGACGCATACCACGTCGCAGCCGTGCCCCTCGGGGACCTGCGCGTCGAACGCAACTGGCACATGGCGGGCATGCGCGGCACCGGCAGCCAGCGGCTCGTCGCCGACGGTCTGCTGATACCCGCGCACCGCATCGCACCCGGCGGCCCGCCCCGGCGCCAGGACCAGCTGTTCTTCGCGCTGTGCCTGCTCGCACCGGTGGTGGGCGGCGCGCGGGGCGCGCTCGACACGGTGGAGGCGATGTTCCGGTCCGGCCGCAAGCCCTACATGACGGGCTACGCCGGCATGGGCGACTCGCCCGGGGCCCGGCACTGGCTGGCCAGGGCCGCCTGGCTGGTGGAGCGGGCCGAGCGCACCGCGCTGACGACCGCTCAGGACAGCACGCGGGAGGACCTGGACGAGGCGGCGGGCGCGCGGCTGCGCGCGGGGATGGCGGATGCCGCCAAGGACTGCCGGGACGCCGTGGAACTCATGCTGGACCTGCACGGCGCCGCCGGTTTCCGGGAGACGAACGCCTTGCAGCGCTACTGGCGGGACATCGCGGTGGCCGGCCGCCACCCCCTGCTCTGCGGCTACCTCGCCGCCGAGAACCTCGGCACCGCGCTGGTCTCCTGATCCGACCTGGGCCGGCGCCCGAACGCCAGTCCCGCTCCCCTCTGCCGACAGTCCCCTTTGCCGACAGTCCCGACCCGCGACGGCGCCCGCGCGCGCCCAGGATCGCCGGAGGTACCGTGTTCGCCGCGTTCGCCCGTGCATTCACCACGCCCGACCTGCGCAGGAAGCTGCTCTTCACGCTCGGCGTCGTCGTGGTGTACCGGCTGGGCACCCACATCCCGATCCCCGGCGTCGACTACCGGGCGATCCGGCAGTGCCTGGACCAGGCCTCGGGCAGCCAGGGGCTGTTCGGGCTGGTCAACCTCTTCAGTGGCGGCGCGCTGCTCCAGATCACCGTCTTCGCGCTCGGCATCCTCCCGTACATCACCGCCAGCATCATCCTGCAACTGCTGACCGTGGTCGTCCCGCGGCTGGAGGCGCTCAAGAAGGAGGGGCAGGCCGGGACGGCGAGGATCACGCAGTACACCCGGTACCTGACGGTGGCGCTCGCCCTCCTCCAGAGCACCGGCCTGGTGGCCACCGCCCGCGGCGGCGGCCTCTTCTCCACCTGCACGGTCTCCGGCGGCATCGTCCCGGACCAGTCGGTCTTCACCACGGTGACGATGGTCGTCTGCCTGACGGCAGGCACCGGCGTGGTCATGTGGCTCGGCGAGCTGGTCACCGACCGCGGTATCGGGAACGGCATGTCGATCCTGATGTTCGTCTCGATCGCCTCCACCACCCCGTCCGCGCTGTGGGCGATCCGGAAGCAGGGCTCCCTGGCGGGCGGCTGGATCGAGTTCGGCGGGGTGCTCGCCGTGGCGCTGGCCGTCGTCGGGTTCGTGGTGTTCGTGGAGCAGGCCCAGCGCCGTGTCCCGGTGCAGTACGCCAAGCGCAGCATCGGCCGCCGGTCGTACGGCGGCACCTCCACGTACATCCCGCTGAAGCTGAACCAGGCGGGCGTGATCCCGGTCATCTTCGCCTCGTCGCTGCTCTACCTCCCGGCGCTGGCCGCACAGTTCGCGGGCGGCGACGCCGGGTGGAAGACCTGGGTCGGCGTGAATCTGACCAGGGGCGACCATCCCGTCTACGTCGTCGTGTACGCCGTGCTCATCGTGTTCTTCGCGTTCTTCTACGTCGCGATCAGCTTCGACACGGACGAGGTCGCGGACACCATGAAGCAGTACGGGGGCTTCGTGCCGGGGATCAGGTCCGGGCGGGCGACCGCGCGGTATCTGAGCTACGTGCTCAACCGGATCACCTGGCCGGGCGCGCTGTACCTGGCGCTGATCGCCCTGCTGCCCACCGTCGCGCTGGCCGTGACCGGGGCGAGCCAGGACTTCCCGTTCGGCGGGACCAGCATCCTGATCATCGTCGGGGTGGGCACGGAGACGGTGAAGCAGATCGAGAGCCAGTTGCAGCATCGCCACTACGAGGGCCTGCTGCGGTAGGCGCGCGGCGCGCCGACCCGCCGGGGCGGGGCGGGTTCGGCGCGCGGGCGCGGCCTGGTGCCCGGGCGGTGTCAGACCGGGTCGACTCCGGCCACCATCGGCGGGGTCGGGACGACCGGGAACGTCTGGAAGTACAGGTGCTCGACGCGGCGCAGCCGAATCCGCCATCCGTCGGGGGTGCGGACCCAGTCGTCGTGCCAGTAGCCCACCGCGTGGGTGTTGCTCCTGCCGTCGCGGCTCACGTGCGTGTGCCAGTGCGGGGCGATCGAGTGCGCGGTGTCGCCGTCGATGGTGACAGTGGCGTGCCCTTCGATGTGCTGCCAGACGTCGAAGGAGAGCCCCAGGCCCTCCTTGCCGCCGACGAGGCCCTTGCCGCGCATCAGCTCCGCGTAGCCGGCGAGGTCGAAGACCCGGCCCCCGGCAGCGGTCGCGTCGATCTCGGCGTCGGGGGTGAAGAGCTGACCCCACTGCGCGAGGACGTCCGCGTCCCCGCTGTCGGCCTGGTGCAGGTCCTGCCCCAGGCCGTAGAGGGCGACCTTGTCCTGGATCTCCAGTCGGTCGCACAGGTACTGAATCCGGTCGGCGTCACTCATGGCTCTCCTCGCGCGTCCTGATGCCGGGCCACATCAACCACATTTCCAAGAATGTGGAAATGTGGTTGCGACGCTACCATGGGCTCCATGCAGCGCAGACCCCGCATGTCACCGCCCATGCCCCTGCCGGACCTGGCCCGGCTCTTCGCAGTGCTGGGCGACCAGAGCCGGCTGGCGGTCGTGCGGCTCCTGCTCGACGGCGAGCTGCGGACGGCCGGCCAGATCGCGGAGCAGGTGTCACTGCCGGCCTCGACGTGCTCCTACCACCTGACCAAGCTGCTGAACGCGGGCGTCACGACCTGCCAGGCCGAGGGCGCCTACCGGTTCCCGGTCCTGCGCCGCGCCGAACTGGAGCGGGAGTTCCCGGGCGTCCTCGACCTGATCGCGAAGGGCGCGCCGCAGACCGTCTGACGGCGGCTCGGCTCGTGCGGGGCCGGCGGGGGACCGGAGAGCCGCGCGGGGCCGTCCTCACCCGGGGACCGTACCGCGCGACGCACGGGAGCGGCACCGTGGCCGTGACCGCCGGCGGAAAAGCGTTGGCGGCCGGTGCGGCGGCGCTGTTAGGTTCCCCGGTATGAAGCGCGCCGCGATCAACGCCACGACGACGCCGGAGAGTGTCCCGGCGCGCTGATCGATGTCTGTCAGTCCGAAGCCCCGGGGCGGCCGCCCCGGGGCTTCGTGCTGTCGTGGTGGGCCGCCCCGCCGACCCCACCACCGCAGGAAGGCGGCACACCATGGACGAAGTTGTTGACGAGGCCTCGCACGAAGCCGTGCACGACCACCGCGAACTCGGCCGCGAGCTGGGCCTGTTCGGCAGTGACCCGCTGATCGGCGCGGGGCTGCCGTACTGGCTGCCCGACGGCGCAGCGGTGCGGCACGCGCTGGAGGAGTACATCCGCGGGCGGGAGCGCGCGGCGGGCTACCGGCACGTGTACTCGCCGGTGCTCGGCAAGCGCGAGCTGTACGAGGTCTCCGGGCACTGGGCCCACTACCGCGACGACATGTTCCCGCCGATGGACGTCGGCGGCGAGCAGATGGTGCTGCGCCCGAGCCTGTGCCCGCACCACGCGCTGCTCTACCGCTCGCGGTCCCGCAGCTACCGCGAACTGCCGCTGCGCATGGCCGAACTGGGCGGGATGTTCCGCGCCGAGCTGTCGGGCGTGCTCGGCGGGCTGACCCGGGTGCGGGCGATCCAGCTCAATGACGCGCACATCTTCTGCACCCCCGGACAGGTGGAGCAGGAGGCCGCGGCCGCGCTGGAGCTGATCGCGTCCGCGTACGCCGCGATGGGCCTGCGTGCCGCGCGCTACCGGCTGTCGCTGCCGGGGCCGGGCGGCAAGTACGCGGCCGCGCCTGAGATGTGGCAGCGCGCCACCGACGCGCTGGTCGGCGTCCTGGCCCGGCTCGGCCTGCCGTACGAGGCCGAGCGGGGCGAGGCCGCGTTCTACGGCCCGAAGATCGACGTGCAGGTCGCCGACCACGCCGGGCGGGAGTCGACCCTGTCCACCGTGCAGGTCGACTTCCACCAGCCCGAGCGGTTCGACCTGGGCTACGTGGGCGCGGACGGCGCGAGGCACCGGCCGGTGATGGTGCACCGCAGCGTCGTCGGGAGCGTGGAGCGCGCGGTGGCGCAGCTGGTGGAGGTGCACGGCGGGGCGTTCCCGGCCTGGCTGGCGCCGCTCCAGGTCGCGGTGCTGCCGGTGGGGCCCGAACAGGCCGGTGCCGCCGCTGAGTTCGCCGCGCGCTGCGCCGGACTCGGGTTGCGGGCGGAGGTGTCGGCCCCGGAGCAGGGCAGTCTCGGTGCGCGGGTGCGCCGGGCGCGCCTGGTGCCGTACCAGGTGGTGGTCGGGGCGCGGGAGGCGGCGGGCGGCCTGGTCGCGCCGCGGCTGCGGGACGGCCGGCGCCTCGACCCGCTGCCCGGGCGCGAGTTCGCGGCGCGGGTGGCCGCGCTGGTGGGCGCGTACGAGGTGCGGCTGTGGGACGGGCCGGGCGCGGGGTGACGGTGCGGCGGGCGCGCTCTCGAGTTCGG